>NZ_JBATGR010000173.1:0-10917 GCF_049665975.1 Eudoraea sp. | reverse complement strand
CAATAAGACCATTGCCCAAATAGTCTTGCGCTGGGATTTGCAAAAGGGAGTAATTACCATACCTAAATCATCGAAGCAGGAAAGAATTTTCGCAAATGCAGATATTTTCGATTTTGAGTTAACCCCTGAAGATATGGCTAATTTGGATAGCCTCGATAGAGGACAGCGCTTTGGCCCTGACCCTGACAATTTTGATTTCTAAATAAAAAATATCAGGATGGATTTATTCTTTCATGAATAATGCCCGGAGTTCGGTGGCTTCATTTGGCTTCATTTTACCTGCCAGGACTAAACTGAGTTGTTTTCGTCTTAGTGCGCCCTCAAAACGTTCAGATTCCAGTGCTGTTTCAGGAATTATAGGGGGCACTTCGGTTGGCTTTCCAGTTTCGTCCACAGCAACAAAAGTATAAATAGCTTCATTAGCTTTGGTACTCTCTCCGCTAAATCTATCTTCCATCCAGACATCAATATAAACTTCCATTGAAGTTCTAAAGGTCCTGGATATTTTAGCCTCAACTGTAACCACACTACCCAATGGCACAGAACGATTAAAGGCAACATGATTAACAGATGCAGTGACAGTAATACGACGACTGTGTCTTCTTGCCGCTATGCTGGCAGCCCTGTCCATTCGTGCCAATAGTTCACCACCAAAAAGATTATTCAATGGATTAGTTTCGCTGGGCAAAACCATATCGGTCATTATTGTTCTTGAATCACTGGGTGTTTTTGGCTGCATATAAAAAGTTTTTTCAAAGATACGCAGCAATTGTATTGAAGAAAAAGAAAGAAACTATTTTGTAGATAACATCCAGGCATCTTGAGATTCTGTACGCTTTACTTTCTTTAGAAAACTTAAAGCTTCTTCCGGATTTTCGTAACTGGCATAGGTTACCTGATGTAAACCATAACTATTAACTCCAAGATAAGTTGCCTCATAGCCTTTGCTACGCAGTTGTGTAACCTTTTTATCAGCATTTTCCCTAATTCTAAATGCCCCTGCAATTATATGGTGATTACCCTTACTTTTTTTTGTTACATGAAGCTTAAGTTCTGGTAATTCAAGCGGCTTTGTGTTAAAGAATGTTGCTTCCTGAATATTTTTAGACACGAGGGTTTGAGCTTCCTCAAGAACGAGCTCCTTTTTATTAAGGGTTTCTCCATAAAATCGGTAAGCTGTCATACCTGTTGATAGGGCTAATAAAAGTATGGCAGCATACTTCAAATAAGGCCTGAATGAAGTTCTTTCGCGTTGTTCTGGGGTAATAATAAAAGGTATCTTTTCTTCTAACTCAACTACTTGTTCCTTAAGACTCTCGCGAGTAACAATTGGAGAAACAAAAGATGAAAGACCATAAGAAGACGTAAGATAATTTACCTCATTAGAAGGTTGGAATTGCAATTTACCTTCCCTGTTTAACCATAATTCACCTATAGATGATATTTTTAGCCTTTCTCCTGAATGCAGTTGTTCTCTCCATGTTTTTGTGACATCCAGGGTTTGCTTCAAAACCGCTTCATATGACTTATTTTCCGCATTGGCTATATATGAAACTAATAAACCATCATTTGAGGACAACTGTTCATTAAATGATATTCGTTTTGAAGGAGGGTAAAAAGTATTGGTTGACTTTTGAAGTACTGCAGATTTCATTTGCGTTAAAAAAGCACCAAAATCAGGAACTACAACGCAGTTGTAACGGTATAAAAGTTCTTGAATGTAGTGCTCAATTCCCATAAACACAAAGATGAAGAAAAATTTGAGGGCTTCAAACTAGAGAAGAGAACTTTTTATTAACATAATATTTTGTGTAATTTGTGAATAACTTAAAACAATATATAAATGACTAAGGATGAGTTAATTGCAGTTCTAAGGCTGCAAAACATCCCTCACATAGGAGATATATCAGCTAAAAAGCTAATAGCTTATTGTGGCAGTCCAATTGCAATTTTTACAGATAAAAGGAAACATCTTGAAAAAATTCCCGGAATTGGGTCTGTGGCAATAAGTGGTTTGCACAATAGAAAATATCTTCATGCGGCAGAGCTTGAATACGAATTTATTCTTAAAAATGGAATATCCTGTTCATACTTTATGGATACTAGTTACCCTGCTTATCTAAAGCACTGCGTGGATGGGCCTATCTTACTCTTTACAAAGGGAAACATTAAGCTCGGGAATAAAAAAATAATCAGTTTAGTGGGTACACGGAATAGCACTAGTTATGGCAGAGCTTTCTGTGAAAAGTTCATTGAGGAAATAGCGCCTTTAGATCCGGTTATAATAAGTGGTTTTGCATATGGAATTGATATTTGTGCTCAAAGAGCAGCTTTAAAAAACGGACTTCAGACCATTTCCTGTGTAGCACATGGATTAAACCAAATATATCCTAAGGCACACCTTAAATATGTTGAAGAAATTAATAAGAATGGCGGTTTTTTGACTGAATTTTGGAGTTCAAGTAACCCTGATCGGGAAAATTTTTTAAAAAGAAATAGAATTATTGCGGGCTTAAGCGAGGCTACAATTGTTATCGAATCTGCAGAAAAGGGAGGTAGTCTTGTAACTGCGGAAATGGCAAATAGCTATAATCGCGATGTATTTGCTGTACCTGGGCGGGTACAAGATAAATATAGTTTAGGATGTAACAACCTAATAAGGGGGCAAAAAGCCCATATGCTAACTTCTGCTGCAGATCTGATTTATTTAATGGATTGGCAATTGGAAGAACATAAAACTGCCGTTGTACAAAAACAACTTTTTGTAGAATTAGATGAAAATGAAAAGATAATCTACTCTTTCTTGCAGAAAGACGGACGCCAATTGTTAGATCACATTGCTTTGGAATGTCAGTTACCTGTATTTAAGACAGTATCCAGTCTTTTGAATATGGAAATGAAAGGAATGATAAGGCCATTACCCGGGAAACAGTATGAAGCTATTTAGTTGAAATCAGACCAGTTAGTTTGTTTGTCTTTAATTTAAGTTGCTGAAACCTCCAAATACAGGTGTTCATCGATAAAATACACTAATAAGACAGCAGATTAACTTTTGATCTTTCAGCAAAAAGGATAATTACAAACTGCTTAGTCGGTTATCAATAATCTAGTATCCTACTTTATTCCTGACTCTTTCGAGAACTGTATCGGCCACTTTTTTAGCTTTTTCAGCTCCTATTGACAATGCATCATCCACCTCATTGAGATGATTCATATAATAATTAAATTTATCTCGGGGAGTTTTAAACTTTTCAATGATTAATTCGTAAAGAGCTTGTTTGGCATGTCCATAGCCATAATTTCCATTTAAGTAATTTGATCGCATTTTGGCAATCTGTGCATCAGAAGCTAAAATTTGGTATAATGAAAAAGTGGTATCCGTTTCGGGGTCTTTAGGGTCTTCAAGAGACTTACTGTCCGTAACAATACTCATCACTTGTTTACGCAGTTTTTTATCCGGCTGAAAAATATCTATTAAATTGCCCTTACTTTTACTCATTTTCGCTCCATCTGTCCCTGGAATATACATAGTATCTTTTTGGACCTGCGCCTCGGGCATTACAAAAGTCTCACCCATTTGCGACTGAAAACGTGATGCGGCATCACGTGTCATTTCTATATGTTGTAACTGATCTTTACCAACCGGGACAATATTAGCATCATATAACAATATATCTGCAGCCATTAACATGGGATAAGTAAATAACCCCGCGTTAACATCTTCTAACCTATCCGCTTTGTCTTTGAATGAATGGGCTAGGGTAAGACGCTGATAAGGATAAAAACAGCTTAAATACCATGCCAGCTGCGTTACCTGCGGCACATCGCTCTGTCTGTAAAACACTGTAGTTTCTACATCGAGCCCGAATGCAAGCCAGGTGGCTGCAGTTGCATAAGTGTTATGTCTGAGCTCATCGCCATTTTTTATTTGGGTAAGGGAATGCATATCGGCAATAAAGAGGAAAGAGTCATTTTCACGATCTTTTGCCATATTGATTGCAGGTATAATCGCTCCAAGGATATTTCCCAGATGTGGGGTTCCTGTACTTTGTATACCAGTTAATATTCTTGCCATTTATTTTATATTTCAAAGCAAAAGTAAAAGAAATACGATTACCCTGCTAAAATTGTTATTTTTGATTTATGCGCTTACCTCTGGAAAAATTAGGGCACGTTCTCTATCGTATTTGGTTTTATATTCTCGTTAGTCTTCCAATATTTATTTTTTCCCCTATGCTTCTCTTAACAACCCTTTCAGAAAGGACTTATCCACAATTTTTTTGGCTGGCACGCAATATATGGGCAAATACTATTATTTACGGGATGTTTTGTTTTCCAAGAATATCTTATGAGCAAAAGTTTAAAAAAGGTCAAAGCTATATGTTGGTTGCAAATCATACCAGCATGCTGGATATTATGATGATGTTAAAAACAAGTAAGAATCCATTTGTCTTTGTAGGTAAGAAAGAGTTGGTAAATATTCCTGTTTTTGGGTTTTTTTATAGACGTGTTTGTATTCTTGTTGACAGGGATGACAGCAGAAGCAGGACAGCTGTATATAGAAGGGCGCAGAAAAGACTAAACCAAGGCCTCAGTATTTGTATTTTTCCTGAAGGGGGTGTACCTGAGGAGCACGTAATACTTGATGAATTTAAGGATGGGGCCTTTAAAATGGCAATAGCTCATAATATCCCTGTAGTTCCAATTACTTTTTATGATAACAAAAACCGTTTTCCATTCGCTTTTTTCAGTGGAGGCCCGGGTATTACAAGAGTGAAGGTTCATTCTTTTTTCAAGACAAAAGAATTATTAGAAAATCAAAAATCGGAATTGCGGGAACAAGTAAGAAACGTTATTTTAAAGGAGCTGGGATAATTCTCTTGATAAAAATTAATGAATTATAAATAATATACCAAATGGTTTAAAATGATACAACCTGAATATGCATTTTATTGAAGTAATTGCCATTTAAACTCATACAACTCATACAATTACCATAGACGCTAAAATTTAAAATTCAAGCCTGTATAGACCCCTATAGAGAAGGGTTGAAAATTACCAGATGTTTCGTTAAAGGTGTTTAATTGATATTTGAACATAGGTTCCAGGTTTAATTGAAAGGTTGGAGAAAACTTATAATTAAAACCAAAACCAATATTTGTACTTAGATTCACATCATTAATATTATTGGCCTCACCCATCTCAACCGTATTGCCATTTGCTTCAAGAACAACTGAATTATCTACAAGAAAAAGTGAGCTTAATCCGCCTATGACATTTATTCCAAATTTGTTGTCAAGCAGGGCATAATTTAGTTCTAAGGGTAATTCTAAATAACCAAAATTCTGAATCATTCTACCACTCCGGGTGGGGCTTTGTGCTGCAATCTCCATACTACTTGCCTGCTCTGATAGATTACTATCTTCCATATTCCTGACAACTAAATTTTTTGAAGTAGGCGCATAATTTATATTATCAATTTGATCATTAGTGGATGCGGTAAGTGAAGCTGAAAAAGATATTTCATTTGTATCATAACCATAATCTACCTTATGCAGCCCTGATCGGATACTCAACTTTTTATTAATATCATAAGAAACCATTAATCCGTAACTGAGATTAACGTTACCACTTTTGGAATTCGATACAAAATTTGAATGTATTGGCGACCCATCACCAAATGAATTGAAATAAACAGGTGCAATACTGGGTCCAACAGACCATTTATTACTATTAGTTTGGGCCACTTTAGTTTCCTGAGATTTTTCTATTTCGTCGTAAATAGATTTTTTACCCATTGTAGATTTCAGATCTTCTTCCTCTTTTTTCTCAATCAAATTAGTTGCTCCATCGGCGACAACTGCTTCTTTTAGAGGAGTGTCTTTTTGGATATTATTAGAAATAGTAGTATCCTCAACTTCAAGTACGGAGTTTTTAACCGGGGGATTGATATTGGCGGCAATTTCAGTAGTTTCAGTTTCAGGATTCTGCTGGGCCTTAATATTTTTGGTTATTTCATCTTTCGTAACCTCATGTGGCGTATTTTGTGAACGAACAAACGTATTGGTTGTTTCAGCTTCTGTAGTTTTCGAATTATCGGAATTATTGCGTTCAGTCTTCATATTGGGTTTCTCAGAAGACGTGGCAATGGAGGTCTCAATGTTTTGCCCCCCAATAGCTGACTTATTGGTGTCACTGGCAGAATTTGAATTTCCCGATTCCGTTGTTACTTCGGAAGAGTTTACCACACTACTGCCGTCTTCATTATTCTCTGCCGGCAAAATATTTTCAACATCACTTTCCCTTGAATTATCCAAAGAAGGAGCACTTTCAACATCAGTAATTATTTGATCAGTATTTTGATCGCTTTTAAAAGGAATAAAAACGTACAATAATATGGCTAAAATTGCCGCTACACCCCCCAATTTCCACCATATGGGAATAATGGGACGCGACTTTTTCTTTTTATCCAGGGAGTTGGAAATTGCTTTCCAAACTTTTTCGTCCGGAACCTCGTTGAAGTTTTTTAACTTCTCCTGGTACAATTTATCAATATTATCTTTTTTCATGGCTTAGGTAATTAAGCAATATTTATGTTTTTCTTCTTTATTTTTTCTCTTAAAATCATCCTGGCCCTAGCTAGATTGGATTTTGATGTCCCTTCTGATGTTCCTAATTGTTCACTTATCTCTTTGTGGGTAAACCCGTCGAGGACATACATATTAAAAGTGAGTCTGTATTTATTAGGAAGCTCCTGAATATAACGCAGGAGGGTGGGGAGTTCAATGTCTAAATATTCTGAATCAATCTCGGGTTCTTCTGTAACATTATCTGTTACTACTTTCAGGTATTCTTCCTTTCTATATTTCTGAAGTACCGTATTAACAGTAATACGTTTAATCCAACCTTCAAAAGAACCTTTAAACTTATACTGACCAATCTTATCGTATATGGTCATAAAACTATCATGCAAATTATCTTCTGCCTCCGTTTTATTGCGCGAATATTTTAGGCAGATACCGAACAATATTTGTGCATAATTTCTATACAATTGTTCCTGCGCCCTTCTATCTCCTCTTTTGCAATTATGTATGAGTTCTTTCAGACTCAAAATATTGGTTAGATTAATAGGCTTAAAATAGTAGATTATTGGGTTACAGGAACTTCAATTTCTAAATATTCTTGCTCTCCGTTTTCATCTTCACCAGTCCAAAACCTAAAAAGATAGGCATCTGTATAAAGACAGATAAAGTTAAATGAACCTTCTACTTCGGCCATTCCATCTACACATTCCGGATCATCAAACTGCGATCCAATAGGAACTACATTTCTTGTTGTTTCTGCAATGGGAGTTACATCAAAACCTTCAAAAGAGGCACATCCATTAGGCAACACATAAGTTACATTAATTTGATATGTCTCATGCAAACTAAATGATTCAGGTAATTCCGCACTTACTACTTGTAATGGAACAAAGTAATAATTAGGTTGGTCATCACTCAAACTACAAGAAGACAAAACAATTACGATTAATACGAAAATCAGGGAAACTAGTCTTTTCATAATCAATTATTAAAATCTATACTACAAGATGATAATAAGATGCAATGGTTGCTTAAAAACTAAAGAATAAGGAAAATAACCTATTTAAATTACGCCTTTACTGCACTAATGGCTTCTTTTATTTTACTTTCTAATTCGTCCATAAGTTCCGGATTATCTTGTAAAAGCGATTTTACGGCATCTCTTCCCTGTCCCAGTTTTGTGTCTCCGTAACTGAACCATGATCCGCTTTTTTTGATAATTTCATATTGTACTCCAAGATCCAGAATCTCACCAACCTTGGATATTCCTTCACCGTACATTATATCAAACTCTGCAGTTTTAAATGGGGAAGCCACTTTATTTTTGACGACCTTTACCCTCGTTTTATTGCCCAGGACAGCACCTTCTGAATCTTTTATTTGCGTAGATCTGCGAATATCCAATCTTACAGAAGCATAAAACTTTAAAGCGTTACCCCCTGTGGTAGTTTCAGGATTTCCAAACATAACGCCTATTTTTTCCCGCAACTGATTAATGAAGACCACAGTACAATGTGTTTTGCTTATAGAACCAGTTAATTTTCGTAAAGCTTGTGACATTAATCTGGCATGTAAACCCATTTTAGAGTCTCCCATCTCACCTTCAATTTCACTTTTTGGAGTTAATGCTGCTACAGAATCTATGATTACTATATCTATTGCACCGGAGCGAATTAGGTTATCTGTAATTTCCAATGCCTGTTCCCCATGATCGGGTTGTGATATGATAAGGTTTTCAATATCGACTCCTAAATTTTTGGCGTAAAATCTGTCAAATGCATGCTCTGCATCAATAAATGCTGCAATACCACCATTTTTTTGAGCCTCGGCAATTGCATGCAAAGTAAGGGTAGTTTTTCCGGAAGATTCCGGGCCGTATATTTCTACAACTCTTCCGCGAGGATATCCGCCTACACCTAAGGCAATATCCAGGCCTAGTGATCCTGAAGGGATAACTTCTACATCCTCAACAACAGAGTCTCCCATTTTCATAACGGCCCCTTTGCCATAGGTTTTGTCTAGTTTATCTAATGTTAGTTTTAATGCTTTAAGTTTCGCTTCTTTATCCTTAGCCATTATGTGATTTTCTATAAAATTAGGAACGCTAAATTACCATTTCTTTTTTCATATAACAATGTCAAAAGCAACCTTTTTAGTATTCCCGCATCTCCCTGATAAGTGTTCGTACTTAAATACAAAATATTCCATGGTTCCAAGAAACTTTGGGCAATGGTGACCGCATCCTATCAGGTTGATCTATGAAAAAGAAAATTACCCGGGAGTGGTCTTTAAAGAGTCTTGAAACTTCAAGACTCTTTTTTATTTCTAACTAGTCCGGCGCGCCTGTCAAAAGAATTACTAGCCTGAAAATCAATTAGTTTTCTCTTGCGTTAAAGAGGAATATGTTTAATTTTGCATTCTAATACATTCTAAAACTTAATAATTGGTATAGCATGCAACTGTACAATACATTAAGTGCTAAAGAAAGAGAAGCTCTTATTGAAGAGGCCGGACTGGAACGTCTGACTATTTCTTTTTACAAATACGCACATATTCATAATCCAAAATTATTTAGGAATCACCTGTTCATTCATTGGAGTGAACTCGATGTTCTGGGAAGAATCTATATAGCTCCCGAAGGCATTAATGCCCAATTATCTGTGCCGGCAGATAACTTTTTAAAATTCAAATCACATATAGACAGTATTTCATTTCTTGAAAATGTTCGATTCAATATTGCTATAGAGCAGGATAATAAGTCCTTTTTAAAACTGAAGATTAAAGTGCGTAAGAAAATTGTCGCAGATGGTTTGAATGATGCTACTTTCGATGTAACCAACAAAGGAATACATGTTGATGCCACACATTTTAATGGGTTGATTGACGACCCAAATACAATTTTGGTTGATATGCGAAATCACTATGAGAGTGAAATCGGACATTTTAAAAATGCAATCACACCAGATGTTGATACTTTCAGAGACTCATTGGATATCATAGAAAAGGATTTATCAAACTACAAGGAGAATAAGAACCTTGTAATGTATTGTACCGGAGGTATTCGATGTGAAAAGGCGAGTGCGTACTATAAACATAAAGGATTCAAAAATGTATTCCAGCTTGAAGGAGGTATTATAGAATATACCCGTCAGGTTAGACAGAAAAATCTTGAAAATAAATTTCTTGGTAAGAATTTTGTATTTGATCACAGGCGGGGCGAGCGCATAACTGAAGATATCATTGCCCAGTGTCATCAATGCGGTGAATCTTGTGATACCCATGTTAACTGTGCTAATGAAGCTTGTCATCTACTTTTCATTCAATGTGAGGTTTGTGCAGATAAAATGAACAATTGTTGTTCAGGCCACTGTAAACAAATCCATGAACTTCCTTATGAAGAACAGAAAAGGCTTAGAAAAGGGAAAGTAGTGAGTAATAAAATTTTTAAAAAAGGAAGATCAGAGGTCTTAAAATTTAAAAAGTAATCCTGCACAAGTATAATTTTAGAAATTTTTCGCACCCATATTCAAAACCTTTTTAAATAATTTTAAGAATAAGAAGATCGTTTATTTTTGCACAATTATTGCCACTTTCCATCACAGCAAAAAAGTACTATCTTTACCTTCAATAATTATTTATGAACCTATTTTAGCAAATCCAACATTTGGTTTTGTTAAATCAAGATATAAAATATGGGTTGTAACAGTTGTTCAACCGGCAAGGATGGGCAGCCTCGGGGATGCAAAAATAATGGAACTTGCGGCACAGATAGCTGCAATAAATTAACTGTGTTTGACTGGCTTTCCAATATGTCTTTGCCAAGTGGTTCTCAGCCATTTGATTGTGTTGAAATTCGATTTAAAAATAGCAGGAAAGAGTTTTTCAGGAATACGGAAAATCTATCTTTATCCATTGGTGATATTGTGGCAACACAGTCTAAATCTGGTCATGATATTGGTCTTGTTACCTTAACCGGAGAATTAGTAAGGGTACAGATGAAACGTAAAAAAGTTTCCGATTCTGAAGAAGAAATCCCAAAAGTATATCGCAAAGCAACTCAAAAGGATATAGACAAATGGCAGAAGTGCCGGGACAAGGAGGAAGAGATAAAAAAGCGCGCCCGTGAAATGGCTATTTTACTAAAATTACAGATGAAGATTTCTGATGTTGAATTTCAGGGAGATGGATCTAAGGCTACTTTCTACTATACAGCAGAGGAACGCGTTGATTTTAGACAATTGATTAAGGATATGGCGAAGGCCTTTGGCATTCGCATAGAAATGAGGCAAATTGGTTATAGACAAGAAGCACAACGTTTAGGAGGTATTGGTTC
>NZ_JBATGR010000172.1:0-34739 GCF_049665975.1 Eudoraea sp. | reverse complement strand
GGGCTGGGGCTATCCCGGTTATGGCTGGGGCTATCCTGGTTATGGTTATGGTTATGGTTATGGTTATGGTTATGGAAGATATTCATACAACAGTAGCAGGAGAGGTTATTACGGCAATAATTATACTAATGCTTTAACTTCAAATTCATTAAGAGGAAGATCTAATCTAACCTCAGGAAGAGGAAGGTCTAGTTTAACATCAGGAAATGGAAGAACAGCTTCCCGTTCCAGATCTATTAGTTCAAGATCAGGGACAGCCAGAACTGCTTCGGCTACGCGAAGTTCCGGTGCATATAGATCGGGTACAACGGCAAGAAGAAGCGTGAGTCCTGATGCCATTGCAAGAAACAGGGCATATAGAACGAGCAGAAGCACGAGATCTGTTCCCGGATATTCAAGAAGCACAAGAAACAGTAATACATACAGAAGAAATTCTCCGGGAAACAGCACATATAGCAGAGGAGCAGCCAGTACAAATACTGCCAGAAGAGCTTATGGAAATTCTACTCAAAGAAGTTCTGGTTATTCCAGGTCGTCATCCTCCATGCCCAGAACCTCCGGCTATAGTTCCGGAAGAAGTTCGGGGTCTAGAAGTTCATCTGGTTATCGAAGTTCTGGAGGGTCCAGAAGTTCAAGTGGCTATAGAAGTTCCGGAGGGTCCAGAAGCTCAAGTGGCTACAGAAGTTCCGGGGGGTCTTCAAGATCTTCTGGTAGCATGAGAAGTTCTGGCGGTGGTTCCAGAAGTTCCGGGGGTGGTTCCAGAAGCTCCGGAGGTGGTTCCAGAAGTTCTGGTGGAAGCAGGGGCGGCAGACAATAATTCCAAAAATCAGTAGTATTTAATTCTTATAAAATGAAAAGAAATATATTTTTCATCCTGGTATTGATATGTGGGACTCTAAGCGCACAAAATATTGAGGATGTACTCAGATACAGTATTGAAAACACTCATGGAACAACTCGTTTTCAGGGTTTAAGTGGGGCTTTCGGAGCTCTTGGAGGTGATCTTTCCGCATTGAATATCAATCCCGCAGGATCGGCAGTTTTCAATAATAGTCAGTTTACCATGACAGGAACGAACTACAACCGCAACAACGATGCAACCTATTTTGGGACAACCAACAATACCCGACTTAATTCATTTAAAATTAATCAGGTAGGTGGTGTTATGGTATTTAAAAATAATAATGAAAATTCTGATTGGAGGAAATATTCACTGGCTTTTAACTATGATCTGGTAAATAATTTCAGCAACCAGTTTTTTTCCTCAGGTAATGGTAATGAAGGTATTGACAACTACTTTCTTGCCTATTCTCAGGGCCAGTCTTTAGGCCCTTTGTTTGTTCAGGATGGTGAATTGATTGAAGAAGCCTATCTGGATATAGGGAGTAGCCTTGGTTTTGGACCGCAACAAGCATTTTTAGGTTTTCAGGCAGGGATAATTGATCCGGTAGATTTTGATGATGACAACAATACCGAATATTTATCAAATGCAGAATACAGCACCGTAAATCAGGAATTTTTGCAATCGACAAGAGGATATAACAGTAAGTTCACTATGAATTTTGGTTCTCAATACAAGGATTTTCTATATATGGGTGCTTCCCTGAATTTTCATAGTATTTATTATGAGAAATATACGCAATTGAGCGAGAGAGGTTTTGATACGGCTTCAGAAATTCAATTTATAAATTTTGACAACCTACTTATCTCAAGGGGTCAGGCTTTTTCCTTCAACTTAGGAGTAATTGCAAAATTGAATAAATATTTGAGACTTGGAGGAAGTTATCAATCCCCTACCTGGTATGATTTAAGGGATGATTTATCACAAAGAATTAATTCTGATTCTCCTGTTAAAAACACGGATATAACCTTTATAGATTTCAACATTGTAAATATTTTCCCAAGGTATAAAGTAAAGACTCCCGGCAAATTTAATGGAAGTATGGCACTTGTGTTTGGCCCCAATGGCCTTTTAAGTTTTGATTATAGCTATCAGGATATGTCCAATGCCGAATTACGACCTACATCAGATGCCAGTTTTGCAACCGTTAATTCCGAGATTGGCAGAGAACTTAGGGCGGTATCTACTTTCAGAGTTGGTGGGGAATACCGGATAAAACATTTAAGTCTGCGTGGTGGCTATCGTTACGAACAAAGTCCTTATGCAAATAAAATTACCATAAGTGATTTAAATGGATTTTCGGCAGGTATAGGTTATAACTTCGGAAGCAGTAGAATAGACTTTACTTATAGCAGATCTGAACGAGATGCTAATGTTCAACTTGCCGATGTAGGAATAGCAACGCCTGCAAACGTAAATGGCATTATGAATAATTATAGCTTCGGGTACACCATTAATTTTTAAGCTCAAAGTATTAAAAAAAAGCCCTGAAGTAATTCAGGGCTTTTTTTTATCTCACAAGTGAAAAATGAGTTCTAATGGTATTGGCTACCTGCACCCCGTCTTCATCGCGTTCGTACTCAAGGCGGAACCAATAATCAGAGGAGGGCATGGGCCTGCCGTTAAAAGTGCCGTCCCACCCTATAGTAGTTTCATCCAGTTGTTTTAATAATTTGCCGTATCGGTCAAAAATGAAAACTACCGGATCTGTAAGTGTCTCAATTCCAATGATATTCCATGCATCGTGAATACCATCTCCGTTAGGTGTAAAAAACTTGGGGTATCCTACAACCAAAAATTCAATGGGCTCTGTGGTTCCACAGCCATTTTTATCATTTATTATAACGGAATTCAATCCGGGAGGAATATCCATAAATACAGAATCATCCTGAAATTCGCCACCGTTTATGGCGTATTCGTACTCACCATCACCATCTACAAAAAACTCCACATTATTACTATCGGACAAATCATCCAGGATTATTATACCATCCGGGTCCGGAAACAAAACCGGAATTCCATAAAATGTAATTAAAATATCATCTGTTATAGTAGTGGCAAGTGTAGTTAATATTGAAACATAGTACCGCCCCGAGGTTGGACTAATTACTACCAACTCTGCGCCGAGTGGGCCTGTACCCGGGAGGGTTGCATCTATAGTTCCGTCATCGTCGTAATCGACTGTCCAGGTGACCGTGGCAATATCGGGCCCGGCCGGGGAATTTAATGCGGTTAGGGTTATATCAGGATCACCTTCGCAGGCAATTATATCCAGTCCTAAAAATTCATCCCTAAGGGTACAATCAAGCGCTGTATCCTGATCTGCATCCACAGAGCTGCCTGTAAAGGTTAACGAAAAAGGCTCAGGATTTCCATCAAAGTTAGTATTGAAATTGTTAATCAGAAGATAGTAGACTTCTCCAGCAATAACGTCTATCCATTCATCATAAGTATTTTGGTTGGCGGTTAAAGGCGGTGCTCCTTCCTGACCATTTTCAGGGTTAACCCCTACCCCGGTAAAGTTTGTACTATTTACTTCGTAATTGCATCTAATGGGTTGCGCCGTTCCATTACTTATGTCAGCGCAATCTGTATCCGGACCGTACAATGCAAAATCATATTCGGAGGTTATTGTGGTACCCAAGGCTGGCAATGCCTCTATATCAAAGCCAATCTGACCATCTGTCCCTGCCCTGAATACATACCAGGATGTATTGTTTTCAATATTTGCAGAACTGACACTCCCTTTTTCCAAACAACCACTTAGCCTTATATCATCAGGATCAAAATCATCAACATCGCCAAGGCCATCAGTAAATGATAGAATTGGCGCATCGGCACAAACGGGGATGGCACTTCGGCAATCTGCAGAATTCTGCGCCATAACTCCCATACAGAAAAAGAGCGTGAAGCACAAGGAACTAACGGGTGTTCGCATAGATTAAGGGGCTAACATTATATAATTAATCAATACTATAACTCCAAGGGCTAAAATTTAGTATATCTCGTCGAAGTTTTTCTGCACTTTATCGATAAACAACCAGACGTTAAAAATGGAAACTTTTATCTTTTTAAGGCAAAATGATTGTTTATATACCTGGCCTCAACAAGCTGGCCTTGTAAATCTGTATATATGAGTTTAAACCAATAATCTGAAGATGGCAATTCCCTGCCATTAAAAGTTCCGTCCCAGCCCAGACTACTGTCATCCATCTGTTTTAAAAGCTTGCCGTATCTATCATATACATAAACTATGGGGTTTTCCAGGTTGGATACTCCCAAAATATGCCAATAGTCATTGGTTCCATCACCATTAGGTGTGAAAAAACTAGGATATCCTACTACGATAATGCTTTCGGTAACAGAACCACAACCGTTAAGATCATTAATTGTAACCGTATGTGCGCCGGGTGGGACATTGCTGAAGATATTGCCTGACTGAAATGGTTCATTGTCTATTTGATATTCAAAGCTACCCATCACATCCGTTATAATTTCTACTGTATTATTGTTTTGGAGATCCTCTATAATAACATCTGTTATTACCGGAGTTTCAGAAACTACTACTGTAATTAAACTGGATGTTGAACACGGTAGTCCCAATTGATTATTAGTAACCGTTAATGAATAATTTCCTGCCTGAGAGACCGTAATACCGGGGGTTGACTCTCCTGTATCCCAGGAATAAGTATATAGAGCGTCGGGAGTTGTTTCACCAATGATTACGCCCGCTGAATCTTCACATATAAAAATCTCGGTAGGAAAGTTTAAAACAGGGGTTTCAACAACACTTAGCTGAAACTGTTCAGAGGCGTCAAAGCATCTTGGATTTTCCAATGAGGTGGTTCGAACAAAAATGGTTTCAGTACCAATGCTCAGCGGATATGATGATATTAATGAATTTATGCCAAGCATGGCATCATTTTGTGTGTTATGATAGGTAACCATAAAAGCTGCAGGATCCTGTGTACCTAAGGCCTGACTATCTTTTTGAGTTAAATTAAATATCCCAGCATCTGAACAAACAATTTCATCTGTAATAGAATTTGTAATCGGTGATGCATTGAAGGCCACCTGAACATCGCTTATTATATTTGTCATGGTTGTAGTAATGACTTCTACCCTGTACATGGCAGATACTGTTACATGAAGCGTTGGGCCGGTTTCACCTGCTATTGGTTGAAAACCCGATCCTGTGTCATTGTACCAGGTATAGCTTACAGCATTGGATGCGGTTCCATCCAGAATTATATTCTCATTATCGCAAGCGGCCAGTGGAGGTCCCAGGAGATTATTTATAATGGAACAATCCAGCGCATCAAATGGGTTGGTTGTAAAAATATTTCCAGAAAATTGAATTGAAAAACCCGAATTATTGTTACTAAAATTATTTATCATCAAATAGTAATCCTCACCCGGCATTACATTTAACCAATCTTCATAAAGTACTGTATTTGTGTTTCCGGTTGGGTCTTCCCCTACTCCCATAAAGGTTTCTGCATCACTGTTATCAAAAAAGTTACAACGGACAGGCTCTCCCAAACTGTTACAGTCTGCTGCCCGGTATAAGGCAAAATCCCAGTCCTCAGAGGCATCAAAACCTATATTGAATCCTAACTGTCCCGATGCCCCTGTTCTAAAACGATACCATGCAGAATTAGATTCTATTGAACCGCTTATTGTTTGTTCCAGGCAACCACTTGTTGTATCTCCGTTGAAATCATCAATACCATAACCCTGGGTACCCCCGTTAACCGGAGTATTATTGCATATGGGTACGGCATTACCGCAATCAGCTGCTACCTGGGACAAAAGTGAAGTTGTCCCAAGAATTGTTAATAACCAGAATAATAAGATTTTACTCTTCATAAACAGGCACACGGTTTGGAATATATAAAAATACCCTGTACCTCTGCTTAACACTAATTTATGTTGTGTATGGCCCTAAACATAGTATAAAGTGCCATATTATGTATATCTTTGCCTTTCCAAAAAGAGGTATCCGGATGAAATTAGACAGTACATTGGAAGAACACTTTGATGACTTAGGAAACGATCACGTATCCGCTTCAGAACAAACCCCAATTAGAAAAGATGCATTTGTTTTAAGTGAGGAAGAAAAAGTTGGGCGTATTCGCGAAAATGTCAGGGAAATTATGCTTACCCTGGGGCTGGACATGGAGGACGATAGCTTAAGTGGGACACCAGACAGGGTAGCTAAAATGTATGTAAAAGAACTCTTTGGTGGTTTAAATCCAAAGAAAAAACCAAAATCTTCTACCTTCGAGAATAAGTACAAATATGGTGAAATGTTGGTGGAAAAAAATATCACGGTTTATTCTACTTGTGAGCATCATCTTCTTCCAATTGTTGGAAGAGCCCATATAGCTTACATTTCAAGCGGTACAGTAGTTGGACTTTCCAAAATGAACAGGATAGTTGATTATTTTGCCAAAAGACCACAGGTGCAGGAAAGGCTGAATATTCAAATCGTAAAAGAACTTCAGGAAGTATTAGGCACCAAAGATGTTGCCTGTGTTATAGACGCGAAGCATTTATGCGTAAATTCACGTGGAATACGCGATGTGGATAGTAGTACAGTAACTGCGGAATACGGTGGCAAATTTAAAGAAGATGCCACCAGAATCGAGTTTTTGGATTATATCAAAATGGAGACCAATTTCTAATTGTATATCGCAACAATGCAATTATATAAAACCCAACACCTTAAGGTCTATAATTCCCTTTCCAGTACCAAAGAACTATTCGAACCTATTAACGAAGGACATGTAGGTATGTATGTATGCGGTCCCACGGTATACAGTAATGTACATCTTGGAAACTGCCGAACTTTTATGTCATTTGATATGATCTTCCGATACCTAAGGCATTTGGGATATAAGGTGCGTTATGTAAGAAATATTACAGATGCAGGCCATTTGGAAGGCGATGCTGATGAAGGGGAAGACAAAATTGCAAAAAAAGCAAGGTTAGAGCAAATAGAACCTATGGAGGTTGTACAGCGCTATACCGTGGATTTCCACAATATTCTACAGAAATTTAATTTTTTACCTCCTAGCATTGAACCAACTGCTACGGGTCATATTATAGAGCAAATAGAGATCATTAAGGATATCCTTAAAAAAGGTTATGCCTATGAAGTTAATGATTCTGTCTACTTTGACGTAAAGAAATTTAATGAAGATTATGAATATGGCAAGCTGAGTGGCAGAAAGTTGGAAGACATGATCTCCAATACGAGGGAACTTACAGCTCAGGACGATAAGAAAAGTCCTCAGGATTTTGCTTTGTGGAAAAAGGCTGAACCACAACATATAATGCGATGGCCTTCCCCCTGGGGAGATGGTTTTCCGGGCTGGCATCTTGAATGCACGGCAATGAGTACAAAATATCTTGGTGAGAATTTTGACATACACGGAGGCGGAATGGACTTGAAATTTCCTCATCACGAATGTGAAATTGCACAGGCGGAGGCCGGCAACGGCCATTCTCCGGTTAAATATTGGCTGCATGCCAATATGCTTACCTTAAATGGTAAAAAGATGGCAAAATCTACCGGTAATAATATTCTGCCTAATGAGATCTTTAGCGGTGATAATGGCATCCTTAGCAAAGCATTTTCACCTTCAGTTGTACGCTTTTTTATGATGCAGGCACATTATACCAGCATTCTGGATTTAAGCAACGAAGCCCTCCTTGCCTCAGAAAAAGGGTATCACAGACTTATGGATGCAATTACCGGTCTGGAGGCGCTAAATACGGGTACAAATTCAGATTTCGATATTACGGCGTGGAGGCAAAAGTGTTATGATGCAATGAATGACGATTTTAACACCCCAATTCTAATTGCAAACCTTTTTGAAGGAGTTAAACATATCAACCTCATAAAAGAAGGAAAAGAACAGCTTACCGCAGATGATAAAAAAATTCTTATCGAGACTATGAATAGTTTTGTATTTGATGTTCTTGGCCTGGAAAATAAAAATGATAGCGGAAGGGATTCAGAAAAGTTATCAGGTGTTGTTGAATTACTTATTCAATTGCGCAATGAAGCACGTACCAACAAAGATTTTGGTACATCCGATAAAATCAGGGACCAGTTGGCAAATCTTGGTATTCAGCTAAAAGATAGTAAAGAGGGAACAACATTTAACGTCTCCCCGTAAATTGCAGTATCTATTGGGTTAATACTTTCATGTTTATTTTTATGTAATTCCTAAAACTAATTACGACTATAAATTAGTATTTAAATAATATTCTTCAAGGTGAAAAAAATTCTAATTGCACCCTTTGTACTTCTAGTCAGGTTCTACCAGTTGGTAATTTCACCTTTAACTCCTGCCAGTTGCAGATATAGTCCTACATGCTCTCAGTATACCCTTGAGGCGTTAAAAAAACATGGGCTATTCAAAGGAGGCTGGTTAGCCATAAAACGAATTTTCAGTTGTAATCCCTGGGGTGGAAAAGGATATGATCCCGTTCCCTGACCTGCTAAACTTAGATACAATCAGAAATTTATTTAAATCTTATCCCCACCTAAAAATTCCCTAAAAAGTACAGGAAAGTTAAGGTGCTTTACCTTTGGTCTCTGTTCAATTTTCTTATCTTAGCCGCTTAATATCTTCACTATGTATTTTTTAGGTTTTACCTGGAATCCGGATGGCACCCTTTTTAAAATTGGTGTATTGCAAATTAAATACTACAATCTTTCATGGATAATAGCCTTTGCCCTGGGTTGGTATATTATGAAAAAGATTTTTTTAAACGAAAAAAAATCCCTCGAGCAACTAGATTCCCTTTTTATTTACACTGTACTTTCAACAATGCTTGGTGCACGCCTGGGACATGTCTTTTTTTATGACTGGCCTTATTACAAAAACCATCTTGTAGAGATTCTGCTGCCGATAAAAGAGCGTACAGGAAGTACATTATTCGGCATTATTAATGGTTATGAATTTACTGGTTTTACGGGCCTTGCAAGCCATGGCGCCGCTATAGGCATCATTATCGGTATGTATTTTTTAAGCAAAAAATACAAGGACCTCAAAATGCTTTGGGTTTTAGACAGGGTGGTTATTACTGTTGCTATTGGGGCCTTTTTCGTAAGACTAGGCAACTTCTTTAACTCGGAGATAAATGGTAAAATAACCGATGAAAATTTTGTTTTTGCGACGAAATTTGTGCGTGATTCAGATGATATGCCGGCTGCATCGGCAGTACAAATTACCAAAGAAGGGTCTATTAATGCGGCATATACGGCTTTGGAAAATAATCCAAAGTTTGCCGAATATTTCAGTGCTATTCCTTTCAGACATCCTGCTCAATTGTATGAAGGTGTCGCTTATATATTTGTTTTTCTAATTCTGTATTACTTCTACTGGAAGACTGACAAAAAGAATCAGCCAGGTTTTTTATTTGGTTTATTCCTGGTACTCCTTTGGACCATTCGGTTCTTTGTAGAATTTGTAAAGAAAAGTCAGGGTGGTTTTGAAGAATCATTAGGGTTATTATCAACCGGCCAATGGTTAAGTATTCCTTTTATTCTTATTGGATTTTATTTTATGTTCAGAAAAAAAAGCGTCACTGCCTAGTGAATATCGACTTAATATAAGCTAAGATGAAAACATTAAAGTTTTATGGTATTTCCCTGATTTTGGCATTGATAACGCTTAATGGCTGCAAGGAAGACCAGAAAAAGGTAGTCAAAACTGAGCCTGTAACATTTACAAAAGAAGGCGAACTTACAATCTATAAGGAACAGACAGACTCTGTACTCGTAAAATACAATATAGAAATTGCGGAATCTGATTATGAGACGCAGACGGGCCTTATGTATCGGGAATCCATGGAATTGGATCAGGGTATGTTTTTTATCTTTCCAGACGTGCTTTTTCATTCATTTTATATGAAAAACACCAAAATACCACTCGACCTCATTTTTATAGATGATAAACTTAGGATTGCAAGCTATAAGGAAAATGCACAACCAATGGATGAGACAGGCCTGTCGTCTGAAGTTCCTGTTCAATATGTCCTGGAACTTAATGCCGGACAGCGAAAACAACATTCTTTGGAAGTTGGTGATCGCATAGCGTTTATAAGATTGTAAAAAGTAGAAAATGAACTTACTTCTTGAAGGGGAGGAAAGTAATCGTCTTATTTTCCGTAAAGTATCGAAGACAGATTTTAATGCCTGGTTACCATTTCACCAGGAACCCTTAAGTTCACAATATTTTGCGGGAGAGATCTTTGAACCTCAAGTTGCCTGCCAGAATTGGTTTACGAAGGTATTTACAAGATATAAAAACAATTTAGGTGGACTAAATGCACTTATAAGCAAAGAAAACGGCCAACTTGTGGGAATGTGTGGTCTCCTGATCCAAACCGTAGATGAAATTCAGGAACTGGAGATTGGTTATTCTATCTTACCTGAATACTGGAAAAAGGGATACGCCACAGAGGCCGCAAAAAAATGCAAGGCTTATGCCTTAGAACACAAATTAGCAGAATCCATAATTTCAATCATACATATAGACAATATTGGATCTCAAAAAGTTGCCCTGAACAATGGGATGCATTTAGATAAAACAACTACCTATAAGGGCATTCCTGTTCATATTTTTAGGGTATTTTCTTAGAAATCCTGATTTTTGACCAAAACCAGCCAATTTTTATTTTATTCGGTCGTTACTAAATAAATCGCTCACAGTTTTAACTGCTATTGGTTTGAAAAAAACCGTTCACATAACCTACATCACTACTATGACCATTATAGTTTTGGTAGTTACCCTATATTTATTTTATACGGGTTACACTTACTATGGCACCCCATTGGAAGAACGATTTTATCACCCCAGACATAATTGGTTTAAACCAAGCGGCATATATGGACAAGGTTTGGGTATTATCGGTACATTCATGATCCTCTTTGGTGTAGTCATATACATTGCCAGAAAACGCTATAATTTTTTAGCTAAACAAATAAGACTTAAATACCTACTCGAATTTCACATTTTCCTGTGTACCCTTGGCCCTATTCTGGTACTCTTCCACACTGCATTTAAGTTTGGAGGTATTGTATCAGTAGCCTTTTGGAGCATGGTTGCTGTAGTACTTAGCGGAGTAATCGGAAGATTTATCTATAATCAGATACCGAGAACAATTGAGGGCCGGGAATTGAGTATGAACGAACTTCAGCATTTGAAAACCGATATGGCCGTAGTGTTACATCAACGATTTAATCTTGAGTCGAATACTATAGATATTGTTACCGATCTAATGAGTGAAGAAAACACAATTGACAATAGGAAAAAGTTAGGGTATTTAAAAAAAGTACTGAGCCGCAAGGACCTGCCCAAAAAAGACAGGAATACCATCTTACAAATGGTAAAAAAGGAAATAGTACTTTCAAATAAAATAGGCAGATTACAAATGATGCAAAAACTTTTTAAGTACTGGCATGTGGCCCATATGCCCTTTGCTTTGATTATGCTCATTATTGTAGTCATTCATGTGGCGGTTACACTTGCTTTTGGTTATAAATGGATATTCTGATGAATGAAGTGTTATTAGAACAGATAATAGTGTATGGCGTAGTGCTACTTTTATGTGCATTCACCATATTTTTCTATCTGCGAAGAAAAAGCAAAAAGTCGCTTGAGACAGTAAAAAAAGTTGCTGTTGCCAAGGAAGAAGGATTATTTGAACCCATTTCCCTGTATCCGCATATTGATCTTACCGCTTGTATTGGCAGTGGCGCCTGTATTACTGCATGCCCGGAAAAAGATATTATAGGAATAACAAATGGTATTGCCACCGTAATTAACACTTCTAATTGTGTTGGTCATGGCGCCTGTTTTCACGCTTGCCCTGTTGAGGCTATATCGCTGCGCATAGGGACAGAAACCAGAGGTGTGGATCTCCCTCATGTAAGTGAAGACTACGAGACTAATATCAAAGGCATGTATATAGCCGGAGAATTAGGTGGGATGGGATTGATCAAAAACAGTGTTGAGCAGGGCCAGCAAGCGATGGAGAATATTGCAAAACAGAAAAAACCAACTAAGGAAAATGTTTTAGATGTAGTCATAATAGGTGCAGGCCCTGCGGGGATTTCCGCAACTCTTGAAGCTAAAAAACAGGGATTAACTTGTATAACATTAGAACAAGATTCCCTCGGGGGAACAGTCTATACCTTTCCAAGGGCAAAAATTGTAATGACTTCTCCCATGGATTTACCACTTTATGGGAAGGCCAAATTATACGATACTTCCAAGGACGAATTGCTTCAATTATGGAAAAAAGTTATTTCTGAACAGAATTTAGAAATTCTTGAAAACACCAAGGTTGAAAGTATTACACCTAGTGAAGGCGAAACTTTTAAAATAGTTACCAATACCGGTAGTGAATACATTTGTAACCAGGTGCTATTGTCTATAGGTAGAAGAGGAACGCCACGAAAACTAGGTATTCCGGGGGAAAATTCACAGAATGTAGCCTACAGATTGCTAGAACCAGAACGGATCGAAGAGAAAAAAATCATTGTTGTGGGCGGAGGTGATTCTGCAATTGAATCTGCCCTTCTATTGTTGCAAAATAATAATGAAGTACTACTATCATATAGAAAAGACAAATTTTCAAGGCTGAAACCCAAAAACAGGGAAAAAATTGAGCAGGCAATAGCTGATAAATCTATCAGAGTAGTATATAATTCTAACCTGGTATCCATAAACGAGAAAAGTGTTTTAATGAGCATTGAAGGAGACGCAGCCACGGAAATTGAAAATGACCTTGTATATATTTTTGCGGGAGGCGAATTACCTACTGGCTTTTTACAAAATGCAGGGATAGAGATTACCAAACGTTTTGGTCATGTCCTTAAATCTTATAAATAAATGGATTGAACAACCATTTTAAACATACAATTTTCCTATTTGTTATATGCCTGACCACGGGCTATGGTCAAATATCTCCTGGTGATTTGTCTCAATCTCACGCAAATCTTGAAGGGATGAGTAATTGTACCCTATGCCATGATCTTGGCGACAAAGTATCTGACAAGAAATGCCTGGATTGTCATAAGGACATACAATCGTTAATCAATAAAAAAGATGGCTATCACGCGAATTCCAGTGTAGTTAAAAAAGACTGTTTTGAATGTCATAGTGATCATCATGGTCGTAATTTTGATATGGTCCGTTTTGATGAAGATACCTTCAACCATGACCTTACCGGTTATGAATTAGAGGGTAAACACGAGGAAGTGGATTGCAGAAAATGCCATATTTCTGAAAATATCCAGGACAGAGAACTTAAAAAGAGAAAAAATACATTTCTGGGCTTAGATGAAACTTGTCTTTCCTGTCATGATGATGTTCACCAAAAGACCCTTACCAATGATTGTTTGGCATGTCATACTATGGAAGCTTTTAAGCCGGCTTCAAACTTTGACCACGATACAGCCGATTATAAATTGGAAGGGGAGCATTTGAATGTGGATTGCATTGAATGCCACCAGATAACTACAAGAAACGGTAAGGATTTTCAAATATTTAAAGATATTCCTTTTAATGATTGTATTTCGTGCCATGAAGACCCTCATAATGAACAATTACCAGGACAGTGTTCACAATGCCATACGGAGGCTTCCTTTACATCTTTTGCAGGTTTAGAAAATTTTGATCATAATTCTACTAATTTCACCCTAAAAGGGAGTCATCAAACTACAGATTGCTTTGCATGTCATACTGATACCAATAATCCTCTGACCGTTTTTCAGGATAAAAGCAGAATCAGTGAAAACAGTTGTGTAAGCTGCCATACAGATGTGCATAATGGGGAATATGGCAATGAATGTGTAAAATGTCACCGGGAAACCAGCTTTTTGTCATTAAGATCTATGGATTTCTTTGACCATACCGTAACCGATTATCCCCTGGAAGGAAAACATGTTGAGGTAGATTGCAGGCAATGTCATAAAAAAAGATTTACTACACCAATAGACTTCACGGCTTGTAAAAATTGCCATGATGATTATCATAGGGGAGAATTCAAGGAAAATAATGTTTCTCCAGATTGTGTGGAATGTCATTCACTGGAAAATGGATTTGATTACAGCCTTTACACGCTCGAACAACACCAAACCACCTCCTTCCCTTTAGAAGGTGCACATAATGCCACTCCGTGTTTTGCGTGTCATGTTAGTGAAACGGAAGACAGATGGAGCTTTAGAAATCTCGGAACAGATTGCATAGACTGTCATCAGGATATCCATGAGGGCTACATAAGCGAAAAATACTACCCCAATGATGAATGTAAAATATGTCATATAAATGAGGCCTGGACCCTCGTCAATTTTGATCATAGCCTAACAGATTGGCCATTAGACGGAAAACACATTGAGGTAGATTGCAGAGAATGTCATTTTGTTATGTCTGACAACAATACTACCTTTAAACAATCGTTTAACAAATTAGGGGGGCAGTGTATAACTTGTCATGAGAATATTCATGATGATACATTTGCCATTGAGGGAGTAACAGATTGTACAAGGTGTCACATCACGGATAGTTGGTTTCCAAAAAGGTTTAACCACAACCGTACATCCTTTCCACTGGAAGGGGAACATACAAAAATAGCGTGTAGTGCATGTCATGAAGTTGCTTCTGCAAATGGAGAAACAGAGGTAATATACAAACTGGGTAAATTTAAATGTATAGACTGTCATCTCTAATATTCCTGTTATTGGGCTGCTTACCGCTTTTGGCTCAGTCACCTCATGGTGATGACTTGGATATGGATTGTGTTAAATGCCATAACCCAGGAGGTTGGAACATCAACTACCAAACCATTCAATTTGATCATAGTAAAACCGATTTTCAATTAGAGGGAACTCATGCAAATGTAGATTGTAAACTATGCCATAGCACCAATGTATTTGACCAGGCACCTATGGACTGTGCTTCTTGTCATCTTGATATTCACAGCCAATCTGTGGGGAATGATTGTGTGAGATGCCATACTTCTGAGACCTGGCTGGTAGACAATATTCCCGAACTGCATGAAGCAAATGGATTTCCTCTCATAGGAGTTCACAGTAATCTTAGCTGTATAGAGTGCCATAACACAGATAGCAGTAATCTTAGAATTGATCCTTTGGGAAATGAATGTATTGATTGTCATCAGGATGATTATGCCGCCACTCAAAACCCAAATCACCAACAAGCCGGTTTTTCAACAGATTGTATTGAATGCCACAGCCCGCTTGGATTCGGTTGGGACTCAGAAAGCATAAACCACGACTTTTTCCCTTTAACTGAGGGCCACAACATACAAGATTGTACGCAATGCCATACAACTGGCAACTATTCAGATGCATCTCCTGAATGTGTTTCGTGCCATCAGGAAGATTATGCGGGTACGATGAACCCAAATCATTCTAGTTCGGGTTTCTCAACAGATTGTGTGGCCTGCCATACAACAAGCCCGGGTTGGATGCCTGCGGTTATTAACCATGACTTTTTCCCCCTAACCCAGGGTCATAATATTCAGGACTGCACCGAATGCCATACCACACCCAATTATGCAGATGCCTCACCGGAATGTGTAAGCTGCCATCAGGAAGATTATGCGGGTACACAGAACCCTAATCATACAAGTTCGGGCTTTTCAACAGATTGTGTAGCCTGTCATACCACTAACCCGGGCTGGATGCCTGCGGTTATTAACCATGACTTTTTCCCCCTTACACAGGGTCATAATATTCAGGATTGTAACCAGTGCCATACCACACCAAATTATGCAGATGCCTCACCGGAATGTGTTGCATGCCATCAATCTGATTACGACCAGACCAACAACCCCAATCACCTGGCGGCAAATTTTCCAACAGATTGTGTGGCCTGTCATACCACCAATCCGGGATGGACTCCTGCGGAATTCGACCATGATGGCCAATATTTCCCCATTTATAGCGGAAAACACCGCGAGGGTGAAGCATGGAACGATTGTGTAGAATGCCATGCGAACCCATCCAACTATGCAGATTTTACATGTTTCACATGTCATTTACAGCCTGAAATGGATGATAAACACAGTGAAGAAAATGGGTATGAATATCTGAGTTCCGCATGTTTACAATGCCACCCCACTGGCGATTGAAAAGGATAAATGAAATTTAAATTACATTTCATAATAGCCTTTATGGCCTTAATCTCGAATGCGTTTGGACAGGACAAACTCCTCCAAGGGCAGGTATCGTTTGTTACCACTAATAACATCTACGTAAAATTTGATGATACTTCAACAATCAAGGTAGGTGATTCTCTAAATTTGACTGGCATGGAGAAGGCCTGTTTAATAGTCAAAAGCAAATCTTCTACATCCTGTGTATGTTCAATTATTAACGATTGTGAAATACAAAAGGGAGATGAAGTACTATTTAACTACGTTCTAAAAACCGAAACTAAGCAGGAAGCACCGACAGAATTACTAGTGGTCGCACCGGTTGTGGAAGAAACCATAGAGCCTATGTATACAGAGAACATTAACGGGTCTGTCTCGGTTTCGGGCTATAGCAACATTAATAGTCAAAGAGAAAACAGGACACGTGTAATGACACGTCTCGCCATGAATGCCAACCATATAAACAATTCTAAATTCTCCTTTAACACCTATTTAAATTACAGGTATATTTTTCAACAGGCAGATAGTACCTCACTTCCACAGAACAGTTTTTTTAGGGTATATAATTTGTCTGTGCGTTATGACGCTTTACCTTCACTTTCTGTAATCGCTGGAAGAAATATAAACCCAAAAATCTCCTCTCTTGGGGCTATTGACGGGCTACAGCTTGAAAAATATTTTGGTAAATTTTATGTTGGTGCAATAGGTGGTTTTCGTCCGGATACCTTTGATTATGGCTTTAATGCAGATTTACTGCAATATGGGGGTTATGCTGGCATAATGACAGATGCTAAAAAGTTTTATTCACAGACAACCCTGGGGTTTGCAGAGCAACAAAATGCAGGGGAAACAGATCGCCGATTTGCCTATTTTCAACATAACAGCACTATTTTTAAAAACCTTAACCTGTTCTCTTCATTGGAAGTGGATTTATACAGTAAAGTAGACGGAGTGACTTCTAATGATATTAGTCTTACCAATTTATATGTCTCTGCACGCTATAGAATTAGCAGAAAGGTTAATCTGATGCTTTCTTATGACTCCCGAAAACGTATTCTTTACTACCAAACTTTTCAATCCGAAATTGACAGGCTCCTTGCTGACGATCTGGCCCGTCAAGGATTAAGAGCAAGACTGAATATCAGGCCATTTAAATACATCTCGGCTGGTTTCAGCTATGCCAAACGGTTCCGAAGTGATGAACAGAATAAATCAGATAACCTTTATGGATATGTTACCTGGACACGTATCCCAGGCATTGGTGGCAGATTATCACTATCCTATAACAGAAATGAATCTAACTATCTGTTAAGTAACATTGGCTCCATAAGATATTCAAGGGATATTGTTAAAAACAAGTTATATGCCGACTTTTATTATAGATTTGTAGATTATAATTATTACAGTATGATAGACACATACCTGCAACATTATATAGGCACAAATCTATCCTATAACATCAGCAGGAATTTGTTATTCAGTATTTCAGGTGAGATGGCCATTACTGAAATTGAAAATAATTATAGAATATACGCAAGAATAGTTCAACGATTTAATAGCAAACAAAAAAACAGGCGATGACACAAAAATTCAACTTTTACTTTTTCATCATACCCCTATTAGTATGCACTATGGCCTGCAATAATGGTCCCAAGGTAATCACACCAACTTCCAATAGTGGTAATACTGAAAACGAAGGTATTTTTACACCTGATCCTGCAACGCGTGTAATTCCAAACCCAACAGCCGAGGTTGGCAATGAGTTGCATAAAGTTGTGGTAGAAGAGGTACTTCCCACCGCCAGATATGTCTATCTCAGGGTTAAAGAGGGGGAAGAAGAATTTTGGATAGCTACAAGGAAAGCAGAAATAAAAAAGGGTGAAGTCTATTTTTACCGAGGTGGTCTTCTTAAAACGAATTTTGAGAGTAAAGAGTACGACCGAATTTTCGACGAGATTTATCTTATATCAAATCTTGTTTCAGAAGATCATTCCCAACATGCAACTACTGTTACAGAACCAAAAAGCAATCCCGAAAAGAAAATAGCAGCCAAGGAAGACATCCCAACCCATACTGAAAAAGTTATAGTTCACAAGGGAACAATTAAAATTTCAGATCTGGTAAATGATCCGAAGAAGTATGAGGGCCATACCGTTCAACTTAGTGGTATATGTGTGAAAGTCAACCCCAATATTATGAGTCGTAACTGGATTCATCTTCAAGATGGTAGTAAGGACGATTTTGACATGGTTATTACTACAAATACATTTGTGCCAGAGGGTAAACAAATAACAATCCGCGCTGTAGTAAGTCTAAATCGCGATTTCGGTGCAGGTTACAAATACGACCTGATACTTGAAAATGGCACCCTTGTGCAGTAATTATGTGGTCCTAAGAAATAATAGAATACTTTCTCTTTTTAAAATAGGCCAGCATACTAATAATAATTATTGATATAACTACCATATAAACCCAACTTGGTATTGGTACAGGATCCCCGGTAGCATAAGAATGCAAACCTGAGAGGTAATAGTTTACGCCATAATAGGTCATGATTACTGACGCTAATCCAAATATGGTAGCGATATTATAAGCAAAAAGCCCGGTTAATTTGGGAATCAACCGCATATGTAGAATAAAAGCATAGACCAGTATAGTAACCAGCGCCCAGGTTTCTTTAGCATCCCAGCCCCAGTAACGTCCCCAGGATTCATTAGCCCATATACCAGCCAGGTAAGTGCCAACACTTACCATAAACAAACCTCCAATTAAGGTTAATTCACTGATATAGGACATTTCCTGAACAATTCTTTTTATACGTGTTTTGTTAGATTCCGTAAGGAATATCATTAGAATAAGATTAATAAGGCCAATAATTGCCCCTAACATTAAAAATCCATAACTGCCTGCTATCAGAGATACATGTATGGTTAGCCAGTAAGACTTTAGAACCGGAACCAATGGAGTAATCTCGGGGTCAAGGAAGCTCAATGTTGAAACAAAAAGAATTGTGGCTGCCAAAACCATGGTTGCGGCGAGTCCGCCAAATGATTTTCTTGTAAACAGTATCCCAGCCAAAGTTGAGGTCCACGCAATATAGATCATAGATTCATACCCGTTGCTCCAGGGTGCCCTGCCGGAAACATACCAACGTAAACCAAGTCCTATAGTGTGTAATACGAAACCGAAAACTATTAATGAAAATAACACCAGATATACCTTTTTCAGACTTACATCGGGCTTGAAAACCGAGTAAAATAAAAAGAACAATAAAGCTATACCCAGGAATATGTAAAATATTGCCAACCGGGTAAAGACATTTAGCTGATTTAATAATATCTCAGCATTGATCTTTGATTCTGAAGGCATTATGGAACCTCCGTTTTCAATTTGATATGTTTTTAATTCTGCTACAAGCCCATCTGCTTGTATGTAATTTCCTGTATTGATTGCCTCCTTCAGGGTTGTTGTATAGCTGTTAAAGAAATTGTCTGCTATCTCTGAGTGGTTATGACCATCATTCTCAGCATGGGCATGCCCGCTGTTTGCCGCCCAGGTATTATTAGGGTCGTTAGGCGTAGGAATTATTTTGAGTAATGTACCCGAGAAGATCATGCTCAAAATATTCACTCTCTCGTCAATTTTTATCAATTCTTTTTCAAAGACACCCCTGTCTATAGGTTCAAGGCCATATACTCTTCTTACCTCTTCCTGGAGTTTATATTTGCCATCGGTTGAGAAAAAATCGGCATAGGAAGCGTAGTCTCCCGGGACACCAAGTTTTTCATGAATGTCCTTATGCTTTCCTAACTTAATAACTCCTGCGGCATACCATTCCTGCTTATTAACAAACATGCTCAGTAATATCTGGTCTGCCGTTAAGCCAAATAAACTTTCCTTACGGGCCAATTTTCGCATCAATTCCCTTGAAAGGGTGTGCATTGGTTTCATTCGCCCCTTAAAATCCTGCACAACCAGCTTACTGAATTTATCCGCATGATCAATATTTACGGAATTCTCAACGTAAGTATTAATTGGAGTAGACTGAGCCGTAACCGAATAGCTTGATAAAAGGAAAAAGAGAATGGCTATTGCTCCTTTCGAACGTAATTTTTTAATTTTTTGGGTGAGTTGGTGAAATCTCGTTCTTTTGCTAAACAAGGTAAGTAGCATACCTAAAGTGAGTAGGCCGTATCCAATATATGAAATTAAGGTGCCCCAAAAATCACTATTAACACTTAAATAAGTGCCTTTCTCATCCCTGTCAAACGAGGATTGAAAAAATCGATATCCCTTATAATTCAGGATATTATTCATGAAGATACGATAGTCCATTTTTACATTTTCCTGTTCGTCTATAAGGGTAACTTCACTTGCATAAGAAGAAGCACTATTGGTACCTGGGTATTTGTCAAGAATAAACTTGTTCAGTTTTATATAAAAAGGGACTTTAATTTCTTTTGCACCATAAGAAATGGAAGCATTCAGATTATCAAAAGTCAGTAATTCGGGCCTACCTTCATTTCCCCGACTACTAAAAACATAGGTTTCCTTTGATTCTCCGTTAACTGAGACCTCCATTAAAAGTGCGGTTAGGCTTTCATTTTTTACTTTAGGGTCTGCAGATTCAATTAGTACCGACCCTTTTTTATTATAGTCGGTAAAAACCACACTATTGGCCCCATCTGTATATAAAGCCCTTAATTTTAGCGGGGAATCCGTATCCGATGGATATATAGTATCCTTTTTCTGGGTAGCCATTACAGTCTGCGTAAGTACTTTGCTGCTTGTAAACACCAGAGATTCATTTCGTATTGCAATATTAAAAGCATCGGGAAATGGGGTGTCCTTAAAATTATAAATCACATTACCAATGCGTTTGGTTTCGCCCATGCTTAAATAATACTCTTCCCGCCCATTTAGACCTCCAATTACAAGTTGCAAAGTTGGAATGCCATCAATAGACTCTGATAAAATCTTTTTTGGATTAGGAATAAAATCCTTAACTCTTATATTAATCAAATCTGAGCCAATGAGGTAAGATTCTTCCCATTTATTATTACCGAGTGAAGCAAACAAAACCGGTTCATTAAAATCATATGTCTGATCATTAGCATTGACCTTAAACTTGAGAAAGGTATTGGAAGAGATAAAACTATTTGCACTGTCGTTTTCCCGGATGTGCATAATACCTTCAAAACCAAAATATCTTGTAATACCTGCACCTATAATAATGATAACAATAGCCGAATGAAACAAGAGCAATGGCCATTTCTTTTGTTGTACCATCCGGAATTTAATGATATTCACTATTATAGTAATGCTAAAAAGAATCAGCAAAAGTTCAAACCACCAAGCCTTATAAACCACTTTTTGTGCCGCAGATGTGCCGAAATCATTTTCAATAAATGTGGCTACCCCAATTGCCCCTGCAAATAGTAATAAATAGAGCCCGGCGGCTCTTGTGTTAAATAATGGCAATAAAATTCCAGATGCTTTCGATAGAAATTTTTTCATTTATATACTTTAGGCTACTTTTCAAAGTTAGCTGTTTCCGTTAACATCAAACGAAGGTGTTTTTTATACAGTATGTGAAAAGGTTTAAAATTAAATTAGTTTAAAATCTTAAGTTCGTAAATCACCATATTGATCTGTTAAACCCAATTTAATTATCTGATGCAGTTCATTTATATTTTTAGGGTCAGAACACAAGTGTTCCTAAATTTCAACTCTTAAAAAGTTTCTAATGTAAATTAGTCCTTATTTGGACATGTACTTAACCCGAAAGGGGCATACAGCGGACAAAAACTAACAAAACTAGTAAGGATAAATACACCTGCCAGTACTAATAAGGCGATACCCCAAATACCCGTTGCAGTATTTGTAAAATAGAGTCCGATGAAAATAGCCGCTACAATAAACCGTATAATACGATCTGTTGAACCCATGTTCTTTTTCATATTATTAAATTTTAGTTAAATACAAAGTCAAGGAAAAAAACCAGCCCTGTTATTAAGCCTAAACAAATGGTACAAGCCTGTATTAGCTTTATTGCCTTTTTACTCATAGTTCATATTAGACTTTAGTATGAAATCTAAATATATAAAATATAAAGTAAAAATTCTTTAACCGATTTATTTTAATTTATAAATATTAAGTCATCAAACATTAAATGACTATCTGCTATATTTGTTCAAAACCTGTATCCGGGCTATTATGATCCAAAAGCAACACTGGGCTGTCTTTATAGATAATCAATCCAATAAGCAGGGCTTAATTCAGCAATTGTTGGCTGAAGATAAACCGCCACGGGAATTAGAGTTCTTAAAAGGATTGAATGGTTCATTATTCTCTAAACTGGCCCTCGACAATTTTATTGAAGAAGAAGTTAGGCATGACCAAAAATTCCTTACAAATTCAACTTCCCAAAGCCTTCAATCTATGAGTAGTGGGGAACGTAAAAAGGCACTTTTAAATTATCTTTTAGAAAGAAAACCAAACTACCTGATCCTGGACAATCCGTTTGATAATCTGGATCAGGATTCGCTAAAAAAGATCAAAGTAGTTTTGGCAAACATATCAAACCATATTGTTATTATTCAACTTATCAGCAGGTCGGCTGATCTGCTCCCTTTTGTTAAAAATTATTCCCGTTTAAACTTAAATGATTTCGTAGTAATTCATGACCTGTCATTCATAGAGCCCGAAAAAAATAAGGTTTTTCATAGAGATATTCCTCAACCATTAAATCAGTTTATATATTCTCAGGAGCATTTAATTAGATTTAAAAATGTTTCCGTACACTATGAAGGGAAAGCAATTCTAAAAAATATTAATTGGAACATCCGAACCGGAGAATTTTGGGAGTTGGCTGGTAAAAATGGTAGTGGCAAAACCACATTGCTTTCCATGATAACAGGTGATAACCCTAAAGCCTACGGGCAGGATCTTTTCCTGTTCGGGACGCAGAAAGGAAGTGGGGAAAGTGTTTGGGATATCAAAAAAAATATAGGCTATTTTACACCTGCTATGGTAGACCGGTTCAGGGGCTATCACAGCCTGGAAAATATGCTTATTTCAGGACTTTTAGATTCCATTGGGTTGTACGTAAAGCCCAGTCAAGCTCAACTAAGGATAGCCAGGGAATGGTTGGTTTTAATAGAGATGGAAGGCAAAAAAGACAGCTATTTTCACGACCTTAGTCTAGGCCAACAACGACTTATTATGTGCGTGAGGGCAATGATTAAACATCCTATTCTTTTAATCCTGGATGAACCTACTGCCGGCTTAGATGATGCAAGTGCCGCTCTTTTAGTTGCCCTTGTGAATAAAATGGCGGCAGAAAGTCAGACAACAATAGTTTTCGTCTCACATAGGAAGGAGCCCGATTTAAAATCACATTTTGTATATCAATTAGAATTGACTCCCGAGGGATCTGTTGGCAAGGTGATAGATAACAAAAAATATATTACTTAAGTTACAAATCAGACATTCAGTCGTTTCTAATATGTATAAACTCAACAAGAAAAAGTAAAACTATAATATGAATTATTGTGTTTTTAAATCAAAAATTACCCTTTTTATTATTCTTCTTTCCGTATCATTAAATGCTCAATTTCTGAAAGGTGAGTTAAGCGAAAGAAATCCAATTTCTACTGAAATATTACCGAAAGAAACACATCAATATAAGGTGGTGATGGCCAGGGACCAGTTTGCCTTTTTTAAGTTGATGCAACAGGGTGTTGATCTGAAAATAACTACTTATGATGTAAGTGGCAATAAAATAAAGGACTTTGATAGTCCCAATGGTAAAAACGGATATGAATACATAACATTAACTTCCACCATTGATGGTGAATATGTTGTAGAAGTTTATCCGCTCGATGAAAATCAACCTATTGGCAAATATGAAATATCCCTTGAAAAAATAAAACCCAGGGCGGTTACTATAAATGGGCAGGTTGATGAATTATTTACAATCTGGGACAATGAGGAAACGCCAGGAGCAGCGGTTGCCATAGTCCAGAACGGTGCGATTGTTTATAAAAAAGGGTATGGGATGTCAAATTTGGAATATGATATACCAATAGTTCCTTCAACTATATTTCATATCGCCTCTGTTTCCAAACAGTTTACAGTTTTCTCCATATTATTGTTAGAAAGTGAAGGAAAATTAAAACTAGATGATGACATAAGAAAGTATATCCCAGAAGTACCTGATTTCGGTAAAACTATCACTCTGAAGCATTTAGCAAGTCACACCAGCGGTTTAAGAGACCAATGGAATTTATTAGCCATGGCGGGTTGGCGGTTAGACGATGTTATTACAAAGGAGCATGTACTTAAACTGATAAGTAAACAAAAGGCGCTTAATTTTGATCCGGGAGAAGAGTATATGTATTGCAATACCGGTTTTACCCTACTAGCTGAAGTGGTTGCACGGGTGTCTGGAGTTTCCTTTGCAACATTTACGAAGGAGCTTATTTTTAAACCTTTAAAAATGAATAATACATTGTTCTATGATGATCATGAAAAAATTATAAAAAACAGGGCGTATTCCTATTATTCAGACAGCACCGGCTATAAAAAAAGTGTGTTGAGCTATGCTAATGTAGGAGCAACTAGCCTATTCACCACCGTTGAAGATCTAAGTCTGTGGGCGCTAAACTTTTCATCTCCAAAAATAGGGGGTCCTGAATTGATTAAGAAAATGAATACTCCTGCGGTTCTAAATAACGGTAAGTCATTTGGGGGGGCTCTCGGGCAATTTGTGGGAGAGTATAAAGGATTGAATGAGATTCAACATGGAGGGGCAGATGCGGGATACAGGTCATACCTGACCCGCTTTCCCGATCAAAATTTTTCAGTAGTAGTCTTTAGTAATGATGCTTCTTTTGGATCAGGATCAATGGCACATAAAATAACTGACATTTACCTAAAAGACCTTATAAAAGCAAAGCCGAAGAATGATGTAGCCGCATCAGATACTGGAAATGATAAAATTATCATAGATCAAAAAACCAGAAAATCTTATTTAGGAGATTATGAATTGCAACCAGGATTTATAATAAGTATTACTGAAGACAGTGGTCAACTATTAGCGCAGGCAACAGGGCAACAAATTGTAACCTTAATCCCGGTATCCCAAACTAAATTTAAAATTGCAGATGTGGAAGCTGAAATTACGTTTATTCCCGCTGTGGATGAAAAAGTTGAGAGTTTTAAACTGGAACAGGGAGGCCAGATCATGAATGCACCAAAAATCATTGAATTTGATAAATCATCTGTTGATTTATCAAAATATACCGGGAAATTTTACAGTGAAGAACTATCCACAGCATACGAATTCATGATAGAAGGCAATAAATTAATAGCCAGACATAGCAGGCATAGCGACATTGCATTAGACCCAATTAAAAAAGATATGTTTTCCGGGAGTGAATGGTTTTTTAACAGGATTGAATTTATTAAGGATTCGGATGATAAAATAAGCGGGTGTAAAGTATCATCCGGCAGGGTTAGAAATCTGCTATTTCTTAAGGAAAAGTAAAAAAACGATGGCTAGACGTAAAATTATTGGCTTATTTACTTAATTTGAAGGATATTAACTTACCTTTGCGGCTAATTTAATATATAATCATGAGTAACGGTACAGTAAAATTTTTCAACAACGCCAAAGGTTTTGGTTTTATCACTCCGGATGAAGGAGACAAAGACGTATTTGTCCATGCAAGTGGATTAACAGAAGAGATTTCAGAGGGAGATAAAGTTAGCTACGATCTAGAAGAAAGCCCTAAAGGTTTAAACGCAGTAAATGTTGAGGTAGTTTAATCCTTAAGATTTAAAGAATTTAATTTAAAAAAGCCTGTCGTGATCGACAGGCTTTTTTTGTGCTTTATAAACAAAAAAACCACAAAACTTAATGAAAAGTCCTGTGGCCTGTTTTGTGGTTTTTAGTCCTTTTTCTTTGCCATTATCTCAGCACGACTAGTATCAAACATCACTGGTGTTGCAATAAATAGTGAAGAATAAGTACCTACTATCACGCCAATTATCATGGCGAACATAAATCCTCTCAAGGATTCCCCACCAAAAATAAAAATGGACAATAACACAACAAGTGTCGTGAGGGAGGTATTTAGTGTTCTGCTTAATGTACTGTTTAGTGCCTTATTGATATTTTCCCCGCGTTTCCAGCCATGTTCAGCTACTATTTCCCTGATACGGTCAAAAACAACCACAGTATCATTCAGGGAATAACCGATTACCGTCAAAATAGCGGCAATAAATGCCTGGTCTACTTCCATGCTAAATGGCATTATTTTGCTGGTCAGTGAGAAGATCCCCAATACAATTAATACATCGTGGAATACTGCAACCACGGCACCCAAAGAGTATTGCCATTTACGAAAACGCAGCAAAATGTAAAGAAAGACTACGGCTAAAGACCCAAAAATAGCCCATAGCGCATTCTTCTTTATATCATCTGCGATGGTCGGGCCAACCTTTCTATACTTAAGTACTCCAATATCTTCATTAGTTCCACCGGGGATAAAATCCCGATATGTAGCTCCATCCGGTAAATATTTTTGCAATGAGGTATATAATATTCCCAATATTTCATCATCTACCTCTGTACCTTGAACATCTACCTTATACTTGGTAGTCACCATAATTTGGTTAGCATCGCCAAATGTTTTGGCGCTGGCACTTCCAAGGGTCTCAGATAACTCATTGGTTATTTCTGATGGATTAACCGGGTTTACAAAACGAATCTGATAGTTACGTCCTCCAACAAAATCAACTCCTTCGTCTAAACCCTGTGTAAATAAGGAGAAAAGTCCAACAGCTACTAAAATAGTTGATAGAACATAAGCAATTTTACGTTTGCTTAGGAAATTGATGTTCAAATTCTTAAACAGATTTTTAGTAAGTGGAGTTGAAAAATCCAGGGTTCTTCCTTTACCGGAAATATACCATTCTATCAATAATCTCGTAACAAAAATGGCCGTAAACAAAGAGGTTAGAATACCAATAATTAAGGTATTCGCAAAACCTTTAATAGGGCCACTTCCAAAAATCAACAATATAATTGCAGTAAGACCGGTTGTTATGTTTGCATCCAGAATGGATGATAATGCATTTGAAAAACCATCAGCGATAGCCTGCCCTTTGCCTTTCCCTTTAGCCAATTCTTCCTTAATCCGTTCAAAGATCAGAACATTAGCATCGACAGACATACCTATGGTCAATACAATACCGGCTATTCCGGGTAATGTAAGTACTGCGCCCAAACTGGATAGTACACCGAAAATAAGGAGTATGTTAAAACTTAAAGCGATATCTGCAAAGATTCCTGCTTTACCATAATAGAATACCATCCATATTAAAACAAAAACCATGGCAATCAGAAAGGACATAAAGCCACTATCTATGGCTTCCTGACCAAGGGAAGGACCAACTACAAATGAATCAATGATCTCCGCAGAAGCAGGCAATTTACCAGCCCTGAGCACATTGGCAATATCTTTGGTTTCGTTAACCGTAAAAGTTCCTGTAATTTCAGAACTACCACCAGATATACCACCTACAGACGAAACACCTGGGGCTGTGTATACTTTATTATCCAGTACAATAGCAATTCCGGTATTATTAAGGTTTGCTTCGCTGGTTAGTTTTTCCCAAAGTTTAGCTCCTCTTACATTCATGTCCATACCCACAGCCGGTCTGTTAAACTGGTCAAATTGATCCCTGGCATCACTCACCACATCACCACTAATTCGAGGGGTATTATCCCGATTAGATTTTAAGGCATATAAGGATGCTACTTCCGAATCCTTTGTAGGCCGCTCCCATAAAAATTTTGTGAATTGTACCTCCGGGGGTAATAAACGTCTAACCTCCGGCATACGAAGGTATGATCCTATTTCAGCTGTATCTTTTATCGCCGCTATACCGACGGCAAAACCAGGCCCGTTTAGCTGTAACTTTTCAAACAATGGATTTCTCTCAGTGGACAGATCCAAAGAATCCTGGGTTACGTCTGAGAGTAGAGAATCTATCTCAGATTCTTCCTTATCAACAACTTCTTCTTCTGTGTCTTCTACTAGGGTTTTAAGGCGGTCATTTGCCTGAATAAAGAAATTTATAAGGCTTTGATTACCGGGTTCATAGGTTTCCCAGAACTCTAATTGGGCGGTACTTGAAAGAAGGTCCTGTGCTCTTGCGATATCTCTTGCCCCTGGTAATTCAACCAAAATTCTTCCGGAATTGCCTTCGCGCTGAATGTTGGGTTGTGTAACACCAAAACCATCAATACGCTCACGTAATACTTCGAAAGCTGATACTACAGATTCATCAATTTTTCTTCGGATAATGGGCTTTACCTCATCATCTGTCATTTGAAAATTGATCTCATCACTTAGGCTTTTATTTGCAAAAATATCAGGAGAAGCCAATTTAGTATCTCCCTTAATATTATCAAACGCGTCGAAAAACAGATCAATATAGGTTTCATCGCTGTCTTTGGAAGCCAGGTCTGCATCGGCTAAGGACTTATTAAAGATTGGGTTTTTGGAATTATCCGCCAGCCCTTTAAGAATATCTTTTACCGATATCTGGAGCGTAACATTTATACCCCCCTTAAGATCCAGGCCTTTATTTAGTTCCTTTTTCTTTGCATCTTCATAACTGGTATAACCTAAAATAGGATTTCCTCCTATGGAATCTAAATAAGTAGCTTCAACAGCTTCTCTTTTAGCCACATAATCTTCCTCAGAAGGTGAAACAGCAGACGCAGCAAACAATGTTGCATCTTTTTCTACCTTGGCGGTAATGAATGTATAGGAAAGTTGATAGATACTTACCAGTCCGAACAAGAAAGCAAATAGCTTTATAAGTCCTTTATTCTGCATGGTTTAATTGATTTTTTGATGGAATTTGTAAACAGCGTGCAAATATATCATTTCCCTTAAGAACTGACAATTTATTTATGTTATTTGTATAGAGTAAAGGACAGTTGAAACCTTTGCTCTTAAAGCATTATTGATCAATCTTTTTAATTTTTAGCTGCAAAACAATCATATCCTCAAATTTGCCGGAGCCCTGGAGGAGAGGAAATTAACTTTTTATAGCCTTGACTCATCCCAAAAAAAGAAGCATCACTTAAATGATGCTTCTAATAAATAAAAAATGGTTAAAACTATACTATACGTCAAGCAAACCATTCGTATTTCTAACCCCTACAGCGCTCTCCTGCATTTTAGTTTTTTCAGCATCACTCAGGGAAATCTCTACAATATCTTCAATTCCGTTTTTGCCGAGTATTACAGGAACACCTATACAGATATCTTTTAAGCCATATTCCCCTTCAAGAAAAGTGGAACATGGAAACATCTTCTTTTGATCACATGCAATGGCCTGTACCAATGCTGAAACAGCAGCACCAGGTGCATACCATGCACTCGTGCCCAGAAGTTTAGTAAGTGTAGCGCCACCTACTTTAGTGTCTTCAACAACCTGTTGAAGGCGGGCCTCAGATAGAAACTCAGAAACCTTGACGCTATTTCTTGCAGCCTGACTGGCAAGAGGCACCATTCCAGTATCGCTATGCCCACCAATTACCATTCCATCAATATCTGAGATTGGAGCATCAAGAGCCTCAGCCAAACGATATTTAAATCTGGCACTATCTAATGCGCCTCCCATACCAATAATTTTATTCTTGGGAAGATTTGTGGTCTTATGTACCAAATAGGTCATGGTATCCATTGGATTACTAACCACTATCAAAATTACATTCGGTGAATGCTCCAAAAGATTTGAAGCAACTGTTTTCACTATCCCTGCATTGATACCAATCAGCTCCTCCCGAGTCATTCCAGGTTTTCTGGGAATCCCGGATGTGATTACGGCTATATGGCTATCAGCGGTTTTTGAATAATCTCCTGTAGTGCCCGTTATGGTGGTGTCAAAACCGTTTAAAGAGGCAGTTTGCATAAGGTCCATAGCCTTTCCTTCAGCGTAACCTTCCTTAATATCCAGCAAAACAACTTCCGAAGCAAAATTTTTAATTGCGATATACTCGGCACAACTAGCACCAACTGCACCCGCTCCAACTACTGTAACTTTCATGATATACTATATTTTAAAGTGATTTATAAGACTGGTAAAATTACAGAAATTTAAAAGATTTAAGAACCCATTGGCCACATATATTTTGCCTTGAATTTTTAATTTGCACTTAACTTGTTTTATAAATATGTTAAAATAAAATGCAATTCAACGAAGAAACTCCAATTCTTATGTATTACATCGATTTTTAACAATACCCGATTTAATATTGGCGTTAAATAACGTAATAGATCCCAAATCTAAAACCTACTAAAATTGAAAAGACTTTTCTCCTTTATGGCTATAGTTGCTATAGTGTTAGCAAGTAACTGTTCCAGAATCCCAGAAAATAATGATCCGATTATTGGTATTTGGTACAGGGTTGAAGTTATTAATGCCAGCGAAACCAGTAAACAAACTATCCGGCAAGAATGGATATTCAATGACGTGTATTTAGGAAGGTATCAAAAATACAATGGGTCTCAGCTTGACTTCAAAACTGATTTTAGCTGGGTAGTTGATAAAGGGGTTTACACTATTTCTTATCCCGGAACAGATATGACTAAAAATGTTGTAAGCATGATAGAATCTCCAGATGGTATGTTGCTGGAGGATGTAAAAGGTGAAACCCTGGCAAAACGAGAGTAATTCCCCAATTTTTTTTTCCATATAGTTACGAAAAGCAGTCTTGTTAAAAGGCTGCTTTTTTAATTTAAGATTATTCGCTCCTGGTAATAGAATGGAAATATATAACTACAATAAAAAAATCCAGAAGCTTTCACATCGGGGATTTTTACTTTTAACTATTACGAGTTACACGTCTATATTGGCGTAAACAGCATTCTTCTCAATAAATTCCCTTCTTGGAGGAACTTCGTCTCCCATCAACATGGAGAATATTCTGTCGGCCTCAGTAGCGTTATCAATTGTAATCTGGCGCAAAGTTCTGAACGATGGGTTCATAGTGGTATCCCAAAGCTGTTCCGCATTCATTTCACCCAAACCTTTATAACGCTGTATTGGGGCGCTACCTCCAAAACTTTCAACAATCTCATCTCTTTCCCTATCAGACCAGGCATACTTTTTTTTACTTCCCTTTTTAACGAGATAAAGAGGTGGAGTTGCAATATAAACATGGCCTCCTTCTATTAATTCTCGCATATAGCGAAAGAAAAAAGTTAGTATTAATGTTTCAATATGACTTCCATCTACATCCGCATCACACATGATCACAACTTTGTGATAACGCAATTTTTCGAGATTTAAGGCTTTACTATCTTCTTCAGTCCCTATAGTTACGCCTAATGCCGTGTAAATGTTTTTTATTTCTTCATTTTCAAACACCTTATGTTGCATGGCTTTTTCTACATTCAAGATTTTACCACGTAACGGCAGTATTGCCTGAAAGTTCCTGTCTCGGCCCTGTTTTGCAGTTCCGCCTGCGGAATCTCCCTCGACAAGAAAAACTTCACATAAGGCTGGATCTTGCTCAGAACAGTCAGATAATTTTCCCGGTAAACCGCCGATACTCATTACCGTTTTACGTTGAACCATTTCCCGAGCCTTTGTAGCCGCATGTCGGGCCTGTGCAGCCAGAATCACCTTTTGCACAATAATTTTGGCATCATCCGGATGTTCCTCCAGATAATTGGTAAGCATCTCTGATACCGACTGGCTCACAGCCGAAGAAACTTCCCTGTTTCCAAGTTTTGTCTTGGTTTGTCCTTCAAACTGAGGCTCCCCTACTTTTACAGAAATAATCGCTGTAAGACCCTCTCTGAAATCATCCCCGGCCACCTCAAATTTTACCTTGTCTAACATCCCTGAACTATCGGCATATTTCTTTAGGGTTGTGGTAAGCCCCCTCCTGAATCCAGATAGATGTGTTCCTCCTTCATGTGTATTGATATTGTTTACATAAGAGTGCAAATTTTCAGTATAGCTATTATTATAGATCATAGCCACCTCAACCGGAATACCGTTTTTTTCTCCTTCCATAGAGATAACATCCTTAATCAAGGGTTCCCTGTTGCTATCTAAAAAACGGACAAATTCTTTTAACCCCTCATCTGAATAAAATTGGTCAGACACAAAATTACCTTCCTCGTCTTTTTGCCGTCTGTCTGTAATACTAATTGTCACTCCTTTATTCAAATAGGAAAGTTCCCTCATCCTGTTGGCCAGGGTTTCGTAACTGTATTCTATAGTTTGGGTAAAAATTTCTACATCCGGATGAAAAGTTACTATAGTACCTGTTTCACTCGATTCTCCAACGCTTTTTACAGGATAGAGTGATTTACCCCTTTCGTATTCCTGTTCCCATACCTTGCCATCTCTATGAACAGATGCCTTTAAGTGATCTGAAAGTGCGTTTACAACCGAAACACCTACGCCGTGCAAACCACCTGATACCTTATACGAATCTTTATCAAATTTTCCTCCAGCTCCAATTTTGGTCATTACGACTTCAAGTGCAGATATACCTTCTTTTTTATGGAGATCTACCGGTATACCCCTACCATTATCTTTAGTGGTAATTGAATTATCCTCATTAATAATTACCTCAATAGCATCACAATAGCCACCCATTGCCTCATCAATTGAATTATCCACTACTTCATAAACCAAATGATGTAATCCTCTGACTCCTATATCTCCAATATACATGGACGGCCTCATGCGCACATGCTCAATACCTTCTAATGCCTGAATACTGTCAGCGGAATATTCTTTGTTTTTAGCTTCTTCGCTCATAGAATAACTTAAGTGTTTTATTTAATTTTTAGCAATCTTACAAATATAGACAATACCCTATAGAATGTAGTGTTTGTGGATATACGAAGCCCTTAAGTTATCAACAATTTAACAACAATTTGTTATGTGTTTAACCATTGAAAGGGTTTCGTAAATTCTCATGACAATTGTTAGGTATTATAACTACTTTACTATGTATTTTTGCACCATCAATAAAAAACCGATGCTATGGCAGATTCCAGAGCCGTTTCCTTAAAACTTATGTCCCATATTCAGAAAGTAGTGGACGTACAAAGCAGGGTTATCTACTTTCTGATTAGTATTATTTTTTCTTTCGCTCTTACTTACGCACTTTATGAACCTGCTATGGATCAGGCACAGATCTATGTACTCTTCCTATTATTCCTGGCGATAGGTCTTTGGGTAACAGAAGCCATACCTCCCTTTGCTGTTGGATTACTGGTATTTGGGTTCTTGATTTTTGCCATGAACAGCTATTATTCCCAAATAGACCCCGCAAATGTTCAGTCTCATTATATTGGTTACATAAATTCCTGGTCCAGTAGTGTTATCTGGCTAATGCTTGGGGGGTTTTTTATGGCAGAGGCCATGAGTAAAACCAAATTAGACAGAGAAGTTTTCAGAATTTCCATTTCAAGATTTGGAACAGTACCAAAATATGTGCTGCTTGGTCTTATGCTTACAACGGCAATTTTTTCAATGATCATGTCCAATACAGCAACTACTGCTATGATGATTGCTTCTGTATTGCCATTTATCAATACTCTCGACGAGGATTCTCCTTTCTCTAAGGCTATTCTTATCGGGATTGCCGGTTCGGCTTCTCTCGGTGGTATGGGTACCCTAATTGGTTCTCCCCCAAATGCCATTGCCGTGGAAGCTCTGAATAATAATGGAATTGATATCGGATTTTTAGAATGGATGATGGTAGGGTTTCCACTGGCTATAATACTGACTTTGTTATTTTGGTTTATTCTTACCAAAAAATATCTTGCAAGAAAGAAAAGTATGAAAATAGAGCTGGAAAAAGAAGCTATTGATGAAAACAGTTCTACTTACAAATTTAACCGAATAAAAAAAAGGATTGTTTTGGCCGTACTGTGTGTTACTCTACTGTTATGGCTTACCGAAAAACTCCATGGAATACCAGCTTCTGTAGTATCCCTGCTACCAATTATTTTACTAACAATGACCGGCATTATCAATGGGGATGACGTTCGTAAGCTTCCCTGGGATACTTTGATGCTTGTAGCAGGTGGGCTTGCTCTTGGACTTGCAATAAAGGAAACAGGTCTTGCCAGCTTCTATGTAGAAAAAATACAGCAGTACGAACTAAATTTCTTTGCTCTTGTTATAGCATTTGCTTATTTAACGGTAATAATGTCTAATATTATGAGTAATACGGCCACAGCCACAATTTTGATCCCAATAAGTATTATCCTTACTTTTAATAACCCGATAGTATTGCCTCTTGTAATCGGTTTATGTGCATCCACCGCCTTGTTTCTGCCAATATCTACGCCTCCTAATGCAATTGCATATAGTACGGGTAAGTTAAAACAAAAAGATTTTAGACTTGGTGGGGTATTTATTGGTATAGTTGGTCCAATAATAATAACTGCAGTGGTAATCCTTATTTTTATGGTCTTATATCAGGTATATTAATTATGATCTTTACCTAAACAGATATTACTTCCAGTACATTTAGCAACACTAAATTATTTAACAAAAGAAGCACCAATATATT
>NZ_JBATGR010000171.1:0-2325 GCF_049665975.1 Eudoraea sp. | reverse complement strand
GATTTGGTTTCCTTCACCAAATTCATATCATGTATATTGGGCGCCGTCACAGTTTTTCCCTTGTAGGTCCGGTTGGTAAAATCTTCAAGAGGACTTCCTCCTGCAAGACTGGTTTCCCGGGCATCATATGCGGTATAAGGCCCGTATTGCAGGCTAATAGGCACATAACCATTACCTCCTTTTGATAAATCTTCCCGGTTATACCCAACACCACCGTTTGGACTTGTTATACCCACCAAAGCAAAATCTGCTTCTTCCGGATTCCCAACTACTTCAAAATACTTTTTAATGACTTCCATATTAAAAGGGTGTTCCAGCTTTTCAGGGGTCTCCCTTCCAAACCAATTCCTGCTCGCCGCAATAAACCTTTGAGGAACATACACTTTTTGCCGTGTTTTTATGGGTAATGTATTCTGATGATTTTTTAACATTACAATTGAACGTAATTGCGCTTCATATCCGGCCTTCATAAATTCTGCATTTCCCACAATTTTTTCCGTTTCTGCGACATCCAAATAGGGATTCTCAAAAAGTCCTACCCTGAAAATGTTCATTAACAATCTTATCGCAGACTCTTCAAATCGGTTTCTCATATAGTCTTCCCCATGTTCGGCAACCCCTATTTTATAGGCGTCAAGAATAGGGAGCATATCGTTGTTGCCACCAAATTGGTCTACACCGGCTTCAATCACCTTATAATGGCGTTCGGCTACGGTCATAGTCTCAACACCCAAACTTTTCCCTTCAAATAAATCTACAGCGCTTACATCGCGGGTAATACCCCAGTCTGTACAAACCACACCATCAAAACCATATTCGCCCCTTAAAAGATCAGTAATAAGATACTTGTTAAAGCCATTGCCTACTTTATCACCATTCTCAATATCCTGACCATCAGAGATGGTATAATAAGGCATTAGGGCAGAAGCCATCTTGGTTGGCCCTTCTAATTTAAAGGCACCTTCAGTAAATGGCTGTAAATGATCTTTCAGGTTATTTCCAGGGTATACCGCATAGGCACCATAGCCAAAATGACCGTCTCGTCCGCCTTCTTCAGGACCTCCGCCCGGCCAGTGTTTTACCATGGCATTTACACTTTGATACCCCCAACCAACTCCATTGTCGGAGGACTGAAATCCGTCTACATAAGCCCTGGCCATATCCGTAGCTAAATCCGGGTCTTCCCCCATGGTACCATCAAATCGGCTCCAACGGGGTTCCGTACCCAAATCTATCTGTGGAGATAAAGAAGTAGCAATGCCGAGCGCCCTGTATTCTTTGGAACCAATTTCCCCAAATTGAAACATTAATTGAGGATCAAAAGAAGCAGCAATTCCCAAAGTTCCAGGCCACATTGATATGGTTCCTCCGGCACCTGCATTGAATTCTGCATATGAATCGCTGCCATGGCGCGGGTCCGAACTTGTATTAATTGGGATTCCTAATCCTATTTTTTCCACCATCGCCTGTGAATTGTTATTCCATTTAGCGGCAATTCCAGGAGATTGCACACTCGTGATGAGCACATGGCGGAGATTGTCTTCCTCCAGAAATTTAAGCTGTGCATCCGAAAGGTCACTTGGTGCCGCACCACTTTCAGCAAATGCTTTACCACCATAGGTTGCAGGCCCAAAAAATCTATTACCACCCGCCGGAATGGATTGATGACCACTGTAAAGCATCAAACCGGCAATTTGTTCTAAAGACATTTTCCCGGCCAGGTCATGGGCCCGCTTTTCTGCGGGCAATCGCCAATCCTCATATGCATCTAATTTTCCATCCCGGCTTAAATCTTTAAAGGCATAGCGATCAACATTTAAAAGTTTCATACCAGAATTAGGGCTATAACCCAATACTTTTCCTCCTTCATTTTTTATCAGTGTAAAATCACCTTTGTCTTCCTCTGTAAATTTCGGGCTACAAGCCATAGAAAGTAAAACTATGACATAACAAAATGTAATAAATGCTTTTTCTTGTATTTCCATTTTTTTATTAATTACGCGCTTTTTATTTGTTACTTACTATTTCGAACAAATCCTTGTCCAATTGTGGTTTTACTTCGCAAGTGTTATCCAAATGCATGGTAGCCGTATTGGTAGGAGTATATGCCGGCCACTCAGGAATACCTTCGTGGTTCGGATTTCCAGTTCTGGCAAAACTGATCCAGGCGTTGCTAACTTTCTCAGCTAAAGCATGAGCCGCTTGTCCGCCACCTGTCATATTTTTACCCCTCTCAATATTATCAAAAACAAAGCGCAGTTCCATGCAGTGTAAAGATTTATATTTACCATCCCAAACCGGGGACTGCCAGGTAAAAAGATACAT
>NZ_JBATGR010000170.1:0-5332 GCF_049665975.1 Eudoraea sp. | reverse complement strand
TGAATTAAACAGCATTACTATTCGTAAAGTTGGGTTTCGGAAATACCCGTTGTGGTGTATTTTTTCTTAACCTTTCTCAATTCATAACATTATCTTCATCCCGCCAACCCATATCCTGGCTGGCCCTGAAAGCCAAAAAAACACCTGACTAAGCTAACTAAATTCCACTGAGTTCACCTGTTTCCAGCGCACCTTGTAAATCTGCCGAAACTTCCCAGTGGCTTCCAAAGAACCGTCCGCCATCTACCTTTTTGATCTTTACCACCAAGGTGCCGTCCATCTTTTCCTCTACAGATGTTACGACCACTTTGTTTCCTGGCAACCCCTTGTAATTCGCGATACCGCCTCTTTTGATAATAAAATTGGGCCTTGGAAAATTAATGTGCTTATACCTTGGAGCATCGGGGTATCCTATCTTGAGGATATCACCAACCTGTACATCCTGGGGCGCTATGTATTTATCGTCCTTTGCGTTCAGGCCTATACTTACTACTGCGAATAATAGTGCAAAAAATAACTGTTTCATAACATTGTATTTAGATTTCAAAATTAATATTTGTGCTTAAAAAATGTATACCGGATGATAGCAGACTTGCCTTTTCCACCAACTTAAATAACACAGTCCTGAAAATGAATCACCCAGCATAAGAGGGAACAATAATTATCATCCATTTACCTATATAAGTATAAAAATAGGGATCCCTGTAAGAAAAATATATGATTTTGGTCAGGTGGGTAAACCGGCAGGCAGACGCGATGCGGATGTCTTGAAAAATCTGTAAAAACCCTTGGGTGTAAAGTTCTAAATCACCTTTAAATTGAAAGAAATTGTCACTCAATGGAGTTTTCCTTATTTTTATACCCTCCGCTAGCGCGAGCGTCACGCTCGCACCGACCAAGGTTACATCTTTTGCTCTCTACAATGAGGGGGTCTATAATTTTGTCTCCCTCCGCTAGTGCGAGCGTCACACTCGCACCGACCAAGGACATCTGTTGCTCTCTACAATGAGGGGGTCTATAATTTTGTCTCCCGTACTTTATAATAAAACCGATTAAGATAATTCACTGTTAAGTTCTGCCAGTAGTATTTTTGCCTCGCATAGATCTATGGAATCAAAACCTTCTGTAAACCAATTGTAAATGCCTTTCAAGAGGTCGTATGCTTCTTCCGTTCTACCCTGTTTTTGCCAAAGCCGGGCCAAATCCCTGGAAGAACGAAGTTCAAATGTTTTTGCCGCTTGTTTTCTTGAAAGTTTTAGCGCTTGCTTTAGGATTTTTTCCACAGTTTCATAGGGTTCGTCCATAGCCTGTAAAGTAAGCCCTTTTATCCTGAACAATTCCGCGGTATGTATATGGGTGCCTGTCTTGTTTACATGATCCAGAATCTTTTCTATCCAACTCATAGCAGATTCATATTCCCCAATAAGGAAATACTGTTCCCCAATGAAGGGTGATAAGGAAACAGCAAACGCTTTAAAACCGATATCAAAGCACACATTGATGAGGTTTACAGCTTTATAAAAAGCCGATCTGTCTCCCTGGAATGCTCTGGCTATATTATAATATACCTCTGCTGTAAGTGTAAAAATGGGATCTCCAAATGCTTTTACGATGGGCAAATATTGTTCCATTATTTTTTCAGCCATTGCCCATTCTCTTGCCTCCAATCCATACAATGAGGGGAAGGTATAGATGTGGTAAAGCGTCATAGAATCCTCATGACCTTCACTATATAATAAATGTTGTTCAGCTAGATTTTTGGCCTTATCCATATAGCCCATTACCTGAAGACAAACCATCTGCCAGGCTTTAGAGCCAATTTCGATATACCCACTTGGAGCTAATTCCCAGGGAAATGGTAAAGAAGGATCGAATAGTTCAAGAACACGCCGATAAGACCGGTTAGCCTCTTCAAATTCACCTTTAATAACCACACCTCCCCCTCCCAATTGACTAGCGAATAATTCAAACCAATACCCATTTTCCGGGTCCTCTGCTAATTTGAACATGTGGTCAGACACTTCCTTAGCCGCTTTATAATCTTCTGTATTAAAATAATACGATAGTAAATTAAACAAGATTAAAGCTAGTTTCGGATTAACGTCAATAGTCTGTGCAATAGCCCTCGCCCGGTTGAAAGTTTCTTTCACTTTGGGATGGGGAAATCCGTGAGCAACAACAAAGGAACCACCCAGGGTCAGACGAAAATCCAATTCCAGATTATTGCGCTCTTCCTCATTTTTTACATGAGGTAATAATGTTATACCCTTCTCCAGATGAGCAATAGCTTCAGCCATTGCATTTTTCTGACTGGCCTGCTGGCCTGCCTTCAACCAAATTGGAATGGCCTCTAGTGGTTGCCCGGCTTCCGTGTAATGGTGCGCCAAAATCTCCGGTTGGTTCCTGATGATTTCCACAAATTGATCCTCCAATACCTTTGCTACTTGCAGATGCAATTGATGCCTTCTGCTTTTCAGAAGTGATTCATAGGCGGTATCTTGTATCAGGGCATGCTTGAATTGAAATACAGATTGTTTTCCTTGATGGCTTTTGTAAAATATTTCCGAATCTAATAATTGGGATAAGGATTCCTCGAAATCTCTTATTTCTGATGGAAGTAATGCTTGCAGCATTTCTGGTGTAAATTCACGCCCCAGTACAGACCCTATCTGGGCCACCTCCTTGGCTTTGGATAAATGATCCAGACGAGCCACAAGTGAATCCTGTAGCGTAGAAGGGATGGCCATGGAGGATATAGATCCAATCAATTCAAAACGCTCATCTTCTTCAACTAATAAATCGGACTCCAAAACCATTTTAGTGAGCTCTTCTACGAATAACGGAACTCCCTCTGTCTTGGCCGCAATTTGCTTCAAAATCGCTTTAGGTAATTCTTTTCCTTTTGTCTGATGAAGACAGATTTCGGCCAGATGTTCGGATGACAGCCGTTCAAGTGTAATTTGCGAAACTCCGGAATGCCCTAACCAGTCGGGGCGAAAACCAGGCCGCGTGCTGTAAAGTGCAAATATGCTTTGGGTTGAGAGTTTTTCTATAAAGAAGGTCAACCATTCAAGGGTAGAAGCATCTGCCCAATGCAGATCTTCAACTATGAACAGTAGTGGTTGATTCGCTGCTTTATAGAGCAAAACCTGAGTAACACCTTCCATGATCTTCTGTCGCTTGGCAAAAGGGCTCATAAGAAGGGGGGGGTATTTTTTTGATGGAATGGACAAAAATTCTACAAACAGTGGCATGGCCAGTTCAAAATCGAGAGTAGATTGTTTTAGAAAAAGCTCCAGTTTCTGAAGTTTATTTTCTGAATCGTCTTTGGGTTCAATGTGTAGCAATTCATTTTGAATCATTTCAATAATAGGCTGAAAAGCACTGTTCCTTTGGTGGACAGAACACCTTGCTTCCAGAAAAAAGCCATCAGACTCTTGTTTTATATACTCTTCTATGGTATCCACCAAGCGGGATTTGCCAATTCCCGCTTCGCCGTTTATCAAAACCGCACTCCCATTTCCCTTTTTTGCTTGTGTCCAGAATTTTTTAAGAAGTGTGAGTTCACTTTCTCGGCCCACCAATGGTGAAAGCCCTTTGCCCTTAGCAATGTCAAGTCGGGTTTTTACGCCGCTTTCTTTCAGGACGTGAAATACTTCCATAGGCTCGGAGATGCCTTTTAAAACATGAGTCCCTGTACTTTTTACTTCAAACCAGCCCTGTATTAAAGACATGGTTTGTGGACTTACCACCAGCCCATTGTGGGGCGCCAACCCTTCAAGCCTTGCGGCTATATTAACTGTTTCTCCCAGGGCTAAATGGTCGTCTACAATAACAAGTCCGGTATGAATACCAAGGCGGATTTTTATGGCAGTTTTACCTTCATCTACCCATCGTTTATTTGCAGCATTTACGGCCTCAATAATCGCTAACCCTGCCTGAGTTCCAACTTTGGAAGCATCTTCCATTCCTTCCGGATACCCAAAATACACCAAAAGCCCATCCCCCAAATAATTGCCTACATTACCCCCGTAGCGAGTTATTACTTCTTCTGCAATTTGGTGATAATTCAGGATTAACTCTCTGTAATCTTCCGGATCCATTTGTTCTGAAAGTGGTGTGGAATCTACCAGATCACAAAAAAGAATGGTAAGTTGTCTTCGCTCGGCTATATTTTTTGCACTCCGCTTTTCACTTCCCTGTGTAATATCAAAACGTACACCACAGGAATTGCAGAATTTGGCCTCGTCGGGGTTTTCATGACGGCATTGATGACATACTTTCATCTTATAACCATTTGGAAACTTAGTAATGGAGGAACACCAATAAGATAGGGATAATTAAAGATCTTTTCAAATTATTTAACAGCCAATACTTTGGTCCTATAAATGTATTAAAAAGGGTAAAGCCTTTAATAAACAATGGCTTGGAAAGGCTATAAATCATTAGATGTATCCTTACTAACCGCTAAACACTACCACTTATTTTATACGGTATATTATGCAGCCAAACATTATGGAGTATTACAATAGTACATATAAATAGTTACTGGAATCCTAAGCAAGAATTATGAATAAAAGGAGCAAATCTTTCTCCTTTCAATGACGCTGTACGGATTCAAAATCCTTTCAAAAGATGACCAATGCGATACCGCATTCTCAAAAGGTAAGTTCCCGGATATTGTAATATAAGGTAATTCGGCGAGGTTTAATAAGGCCAAATAATCAGGCTAAAATGCCCAGGGGTATGTTTCGGGCAGTTGCAATTTATCTACATACACATCCATAGCATGTACTCCTTCCGAAGTATCGATGTAAATAAAGGCATCATAACGTTCGGGCATAACCGAGGGTACGTAATTTCCTGTTTTCTCATAGTGCGGGTGGTAAACCACCCCAATGGCGCGGTGCCCGATGGTTTCTTTAAAGAGGCTGTTTCCCTTTAATTCATCCATAAACAACAATTGATCCCCTTTTCCTGTTTGGTGCAATAGCTGTTCCCAGGAACCTTCGATGGCCTCCGGTAGATGCATATTCCTCATGGGCGCGCCCCATTCGGCGCCCGCTACGACCGTACCTTTGTACGATCCAAAACCTACTATTTTGGGGTTGTGGCCAGGTATTTGCTGGCGCACCAACTGACCCACATTTACGCTACCGTCCAATGCCATGTCCGTTGCCCTGGCATCACCTACATGGGTGTTATGTTCCCAGATAATCGCCTTTGAATCGGTGCCGTGAAAATGGAGCAAGCGCTTTAGGGTATCCATCATATGATGGTCGCGCAGGTTCCCTGAACTTTGGTTGGCATTTACCATGCTGCGGTAATAGGC
>NZ_JBATGR010000169.1:0-2782 GCF_049665975.1 Eudoraea sp. | reverse complement strand
TTAAGATTGAATCTTAGTTTTCCGGGTTTGTCTTTTTTAATTTCAAATTTTCCCATTTGTATGTTTTTAAATACTGGTCATAAAAGTAACAAAATATATTCGTATTTATTTTTGTTTTTTTAGTAAGGTTTAAAATTTTATCCCCTCTGATTGTGAATAACCTGGGATTAAAAATCCATGCTTTTCTTATTCCCGTTTATGACCCGGAATATTGTCTTAAAAAGCTTGGGTATCAGGCAAGATTTTTACTGTGAAGTCCATTCACAAAATACATTTTCATTTTGCCCCGGTTCTTTACCGAAAATTCTCCTCTGTACTCGCAATCAAATTCATTTTTAATCAATTCAAATGTGTTTTCGCTGATATTTATCTTTCCGGTTTCGGAATTCGTTTCCATCCGGGAAGCCACATTCACAGTGTCTCCCCAGATATCATAGGAAAACTTTTTGCTGCCAACCACTCCGGCTACTACCGGACCTGTATTGATCCCTATCCGAACATCAAAGGAGAGTTCATCTTCTGATTCCCCGGACTTTGCATCTTCTACGAATTTTAAGATCTCAAAGGCAGCCTTCACCATTTTTATAGCATGATCTTCAATAGGAAAGGGCAATCCGCCGGCACACATATAAGAGTCTCCGATGGTTTTAATCTTTTCCAGATCGTATTTTTCCATAATGTCGTCAAAAGCGGTAAAGTAATACCCCAGTCTTTTGACCAGTACTTCAGGATTTGCATCTTCTGAATGCGCCGTGAACGCCTCAAAATCTGTAAACAATACGGTAACAGATTCAAATTTGTTCGCTTTTACCACCCCTGATTCTTTTAATTCCAGGGCCGTTTCTTCCGGCAAAATATTAAGTAAAAGTCTATCGGATCTGTCCTTTTCCTTTTCTATAATGGCCTTGGTTCTTTTTATGTACAAATTACGTCTGAACAATCCCGCTGCCAGCATGAAAATTAGAAACAGGGCCGTGGCAGATGCAATAGTAATTATCTTTTGCGTTCGTTTTTCCTGATTGGCCAGGTCCAGTTCTATTTGCTTTTGAGAAACTTCCATCTCGGCCATTTGTTGAACTGAGGTGATGTTTTGAACACTATCACGGAAAGCAATATAGTTCCTGTAATATTTCAGTGCAGCGGAAGCATAACCGGTTCTTTCATACAACTCCGAAAGCTTCAGGTAGGCGCCTCCCATTTCTGCTTTCAATCCATATTTTTTGGCAAGGTTTAAAGAGCGTAGGGAGTAACCAAAGGCAGCATCCCAATCGTTTTTATCGGCATAAAAATCAGACATGAAGGTAAGGTATACCGTAATGGGCCGGTAATCTCCTAATTCCTCCAGGATAGCGATTGCTTCACTGATATTTTCTTCCGCTTTTATTTCCTGTCCTTTTTGAGCAAAAGCCAATCCTTTATTGCCAAGATTGTACGCCAAATAATCTTTTCTTTGCAGAGCTTTAAAGATGGGGCCTGATTTGTTGAATAAAACAAGGGCAGAATCGGGTTCGCTCCATTGCAAATACGAATCTCCTAAATTTTCTATTGCGATTGCATAATTAATTCTTGCTTCCAGGTCCTCGAAAATTTTAATGGCATTGGAATAGTATCTTTTAACATTCTGTTTATTCCCCATACCGGCATATACTGCGGCTATCGCCGTATATATGCTGCCTAATTCTCTTTTTTCTCCACGGGCATTACTGATGTCTAATGCCTTAAAAAAACTTTCAAGGGCCTTACTCAAATCACCCTTTTGTTCGTGAGCATATCCCTGATGTCTGTATCCCATATACACATACCTGCTAGAATCGACCGCTATGGCTTCTTTTAAAAGCTGATCACTGTATTTTAAAGATTCATCAGGATCCGGATTATTTTGGGCGATTTTATCTAATAAATCCAGCTTTTGTGCGATGTCATAGTTTCCCGACTCATAAAGTTTTATCAGCCTATCGGATTCATTTTTATTTTGGCCAAAACAAGGGGTAAGTGCAAACAGGAGTAATCCAAGCACATAAATTCCTTTGATGATAAGTGCGTTGTTTTGCGTAAAATAAGGCTTCATAAAATTGGAATTGGGTTTGTCAATCACCTTTTCTATTCTCCGATCTGGATTTTTGATTCAATGGTATAGATCTCTGTATTGGAACCTACACTAAATTGAATTTGATATTTATAAGGAGCCTTGCCACCGCGAATTACCGTAGCCTGTACAAGCTTATCTCCCTTGATGCTGTCTGAAGTAAAAATTCTTGGACCACTGATATATTTAATAGCGGTTATCCTAACCGGGATATTGGGCTCTGTGGATGACAAGCCTTTCCACACAATATTATCACCTACCCGGGCGAAAATAGTAAAGGTCTCAGGAGAATTGTTATTTAAAACAGTAGTACTATTGCCTACCTTAAAGAAGCAAGCCTTTCCGGGGTTTGGATTCTTTGTGTCTACGTTAAGGGTTATTTCATGTGTCGCCTGTGCATGCAAATTAATTGTAGTCGCGAGTACGGTCAAAACAAAAACAATCCAGCTTATTCTATTCAATTTCATTTACTCTGATTAAAACTATCAAACAAAAAAAGAGGATATTCCATACTTATCCTATTTATTTAAAGAGATTAATATCAGAAATATACTATATATCTCCATCATTACCTGCACTAAAATAAAAAGAAAGCCCGGGTTAGTCCGGGCTTTTCTTTATCTGAAAGGTATTCCATTTTTGACCGCAAAGGCTTGCTTGTTTTCCTTAATATTATTGAGCCTTAATTTTTGGGTC
>NZ_JBATGR010000168.1:0-1713 GCF_049665975.1 Eudoraea sp. | reverse complement strand
CCCTTTATTATTCCCCTGATAATATTCTTTGGATTGGCACTAATGGAGGAGGCCTGAATGCCCTGGATTTAAATAGCAAAAAATTCTTTCATTTTACGGTTGAGGATGGTCTTGCTAATGATGTAATCTATGCCATAATGCCCGATAGTAACGGAAATCTGTGGTTAAGCTCTAACAAGGGCATTACAAGGTTTACAAAGGGTTCTAATTTAGAGGCCAGTCCGGTAATAGTGAATTATACAAATTATGACGGATTAGCCACAGAATTTAATACTGGGGCCTATTACAAAGATTTAGATGGCAACTTATATTTTGGAGGCCTGGAGGGTTTTTATTGGTTTAAGCCCGATGAGATAAAGGTAAATAGCATCTTACCAAAAACCAGTATTACAAGTTTGGAAGTATTAAACGAACCATACCCTATGAAAAAGGGATTAACCCTTGGTCATACACAGAATACACTCTCGTTTACCTTCTCCAGTATGCAATATGCACTTCCCGAAAAGAATCATTATCAGTATAAACTGGTGAATTATGATGAGGACTGGGTATATGTCGGGAATAATAATTTTGCGCGCTACTCTTATCTGCCGCCAGGTGACTATGAATTATTGGTGAAGTCCAGTAATTATGATGGCATTTGGAATGAAACACCCGCCCGTTTTGCTTTTAAAATAGCCTTTCCGTGGTATTGGAATCCGGTGACAAAATTGATCTATATCATATTATTTCTTTGGGCAATGTATGGAGTTTACAGCTATTTTAAATGGCGGTGGAGGATGAAACTCGATTTGGAACTCAAAGATGAGGAAGCATCACGCTTACAGAAACTGAATGATTTCAAATCTAAATTGTACACTGATATTTCTCACGAATTTAGAACGCCATTAACCCTGATTTCTGGTCCCGTTGATGCTAAACTTAGCGAAGGTAGTTTGTCAGATAGAGATTTTGAAAGTTTTACCATGATAAAGCGAAATACAAATAGGCTATTGACCCTTGTAGACCAGTTATTAAATATGGCTAAACTGGAAAAAGGTAAACTGTCGCTAAAAGTAAAAGAAGGAAATTTGGGGTTATTTATTGGCGCCATTTCGAGTTCATTTAAATTACGCGCTGCACAAAAAAATATTGATTATCAAATTAAGGTTGATAAACTTCAAATCTGCATGTATGACGAGGATGCTATGGAAAAAATATTGACAAACCTGCTTACAAATGCATTAAAATATTGTCCGGAAGAAGGTTTATGTGAATTTAATGCCCGTAGAGAAAATTCCACGGTAGTAATTAGTGTTAAAAATACGATTGAAAATTTATCCGAAATTGAAGTAGATAGGTTGTTTACACGTTTTTATCAAAAAGATGAGTATGCTGAAGGTATAGGGGTTGGACTGTCACTGGTAAAAGAACTGGTAAACTTATATAGAGGAGAGGTTTCGGTAAGAATAGAAGACCATAATATGATTCATTTTAGAGTTATACTACCTCTTGAGAGGGAGCTTTTTGAATCGGCAGAAATTTTGAGCACAACGGAAGTGAATGAGAAATTGACGGGTCTGGCAGATAGGGTTGGTTTAAATAAAGCTTCCAACGCACTTTCAAACAGGACTAAGGAAAAATTACCGCTGGTTTTGATTGTAGAAGATCATAAAGAGATACGCGATTTCCTGAAATCAGCATGGGATAAAAAATATCAGTTATACGAAGCTG
>NZ_JBATGR010000167.1:0-7147 GCF_049665975.1 Eudoraea sp. | reverse complement strand
TTTGTGGAGAATACCGGAGTCGAACCGGTGACCTCTTGCATGCCATGCAAGCGCTCTAGCCAGCTGAGCTAATCCCCCGTATTTAAGGAAGGTCAAAGGAACTACTTTTTGAATAAGTTTCAAAATTCCTCTGAATATATTTTATCTTCTCTATTACTTCTTCACACTTAAAACCAGAACCGGAATACGCACAGAAAACTCAGATTTAGGTACCGCATTTTTCTCCCACAAATTTTTAAAAAATCCGCGCTTTCTTCTAAACACGCAAAGTAAATCAGGGTTTGTGGATTGAAAATGTTCTAAAACTCCCAAATAGGTTGTAGCATGCTCTGTAACCGTTAATTGCGAACACAAATCCATAAGAGAAGTATTTATTTTGAGATCTTCATCCGAATAACCAGGAGTCTTTACGAGAAGTAAATTTATTTTTGATTTAAATTTCTTCTTTATAAGTTTTAATGGCTCAAGAATTCTCCTTTGAGTTAAAATTCCAGATTTAAATGCTGTTAGAATATTTTTAATAGGCTTAAAAATAGTACCTCTTGGGATGATTAAAGCTGGAATATCTGTTCTTTTAACTATTCTCCCGGTAGTATGTCCCAGATATAATTCCTCTTTAATATCATTACACCTTGGAGCAATGATTATAAGATCTATACCAAGCTCTTTGTCAATTTCCTTTATTCCATCTACTAAATCTCCATTATACGTGGCAATCTTAATATCCAAGTTTTTGGAATCTACCTTTTCAATAACTTCTTTGACGCGCTTCTTACTACTTTCAGCCACTTTCTCTGATATATTTTTCAATTCACCTGCCCCAGCCTTGGCCGAAAATACTTCCATGACATAAACACTGGAAGAAAATTGCGCAGCAAAGTCCACAGCATATTGCAAGGTCTCATGAGCATTTGGAGAAGTTCCTATGGGCACCAATATGTTATTCATAAGGTTTAGTATTATTAATTTAAATTTACAACTTATTTAATAAATTATTCATGATTAGATGCGCAAAGATACTGGAAATCCCGGAAATTCTTAGGCTTACCGCTGCCTGTGCAAAACAAATGGAAAAAATAGGGATATTACAGTGGAATGCAGAATACCCTTCCAGGGAAGCTTTTGAAGAAGATATTTCCCGAAAGGAATTATTTGTTCTTAAATCTGGAAATACTCTTATAGGCTGCATTACAATTACCACATTTATGGATGAGGATTATATTCCTGTTAAATGGCTCACACCAAACGAAAATAACATATATATTCACAGGCTTGCTGTTGGGCCTGAATACCAGGGGAAAGGCTATGCCCAAATATTAATGAATTTTGCTGAAAAATATGGGCGGGATAACAAGTATAACTCTATACGATTGGATACATTTAGTCAAAACAAAAGAAATCAAAAATTTTATGAACAACGGGGGTATCAAAAGCTTGGAAATGTCTATTTCCCTAAACAAAGTAATTATCCTTTTTACTGTTATGAACTCGTTTTGTAATCCTTTCTATTTTTGAAAACAGTTGTAAGTTTTAAAACCATAAATAGCTTAGCTATTCCTGCAACTATTGCCGGAATAGCCGAACCTGTATTGTCTATAACGGATACTGCTATTGTTGGTAATATTCAAACATACGGTCTGGAGTCACTTGCTGCAGTTGGGATCGTAGGTTCCTTTTTATCTATGCTTATATGGATCCTGGGACAAACCCGAAGTGCCATATCTGCAATTATCTCTCAATATTTAGGTGCAGGAAAGCTGGAAGAGGTAAAGAATTTACCAGCTCAGGCAATTTTTTTTAATGTAACTCTTAGTGTATTAATATTGCTTTCTACCATATTTATTGTTGAGGAGATTTTTGAATTATTAAATGCCTCGGGCAAAATATTAGAATTTTGTGTTGCCTATTACTCCATTCGTGTATGGGGTTTTCCCTTAACTCTTTTCGTATTTGCCGTTATGGGAATTTTCAGAGGATTACAAAACACATATTGGCCTATGCTTATTGCTATTACAGGAGCCCTGTTGAACATCGTGTTAGATTTTATTCTGGTTTATGGTATATCAGATATAATTCCTGCTTTTAACCTTGAAGGTGCTGCATGGGCAAGCCTTATTTCCCAAGGAGTTATGGCCATAATGGCATTTGTCCTACTGCGATTAAAAACCAATATTAACCTTATCCCAAGATTTCCGATACATAAGGAGTTAGGGCGCCTGGCAGTAATGAGTTTTAATCTTTTTATCCGCGCTATTGCACTTAATATTACTCTTATTCTTGCCGTACGAGAGGCTGCAGCGCTTGGTGATAGATATATCGGAGCTCATACAATAGCTATAAATCTTTGGCTTTTTGCTGCCTTTTTTATAGATGGTTATGGTGCGGCAGGCAATATTATGGGGGGTAAACTACTTGGCGCAAAAGATTACAATACGTTGTGGTCATTAGCTAAAAAAATTGCCTTATATGGTGGAATGGTGAGTGTATTTTTAATGTGTAACGGTTTTATCTTCTACAGACCGCTGGGTCGACTTTTTTCAAATGACCCTATTGTCCTGGAGACCTTCTACTCCATTTTCTTTATCCTTATCCTGGGATTACCAATGAATTCTATTGCCTTCGTTTTTGATGGTTTGTTTAAGGGATTAGGTGAAATGAAATTTCTCAGGAATGTTCTGCTGACAGCCACTTTTTTAGGTTTTATTCCTTTGTTATTGTTAAGTAAAGTCTTCGGTTCTGGTCTACAAGGAATTTGGATCGCACTTACCATGTGGATGATAATCAGAGGTAGCGCTCTTGTATGGAAGTTCCGTAGAAAATTTCGCCCACTATTACAAAAGGTTTAATTTTACAGAAAATAATTCAAATGGGCACAAACAGACCCGCCGGAAGTCTTTATACCAAAATTGAGAATAGAACTGCTACTATAGAATTTGGACATCCTGCAAGCAATTCTTTTGTCAGTGAACTTTTAGACCGATTAACTGATGAACTCAAAAAAATTTCTTCCAATAAGGCCGTTTCTATTGTTGTTTTAAAATCAGAAGGAGACAGGGCTTTTTGTGCAGGTGCCTCCTTTGATGAATTGCTGGCAATATCAAACACAGACGAAGGGACAATTTTTTTTAGTGGTTTTGCTAATGTTATAAATGCAATGCGAGAATGTGTGCACCCTATCATTGGCAGAGTGCAGGGTAAAGCAGTGGGTGGTGGAGTTGGCCTTATCGCTTCGTGTGACTATGTCTTTGCTGTAGAAGCTGCTTCTGTAAGGCTTTCTGAACTTAGTATAGGGATAGCGCCATTAGTTATTGAACCAGCGGTTCAACGTAAAATAGGATTGTCTGGTTTTGCCGAATTGGCTCTGTCACCTACTGAATGGAAAAATGCCTATTGGGCTCAGCAAAAAGGACTGTATTCTAAGGTTTTTAATTCCATTAAAGAAATGGACAAAGAGTTAGATTTTTTTATTTCAACATTGGCAACCTATAATCCAGAAGCCCTAAGAGCTATAAAAAAGATTCTTTGGGAAGATACTACATCCTGGAATGAATTATTAGCCAATCGAGCTGTGATTTCTGGTAATTTAGCCCTTTCACAAGTTAGCAAGGATAAATTGAAAAGTCTTAAAAAATAATAGTATGAAAATTTTTGAATTCCTAAATGGGGATCTTCTCTTTCCAATGCTGGCTCTTTTGGTAGTAGCTATATATATTTTTAATAGAATTAGAAACAAGAGAAAATTTAAAAAATAGGCTTATCTCCCTTAATATTACCATACAAAATAGTCTATGCTGCCCTATAAAGATTTTATACATTTGTAACAGATTTAAAACGAATGCATAAAATAAGGATTACCAAACAATTCACTTTTGAAACCGGCCATGCGCTTTATGGCTACGATGGTAAATGTAGAAATGTACATGGTCATAGTTATAAACTTTCTGTGACCGTAATAGGCATTCCAATTACGGATACATCCAATGTTAAACTTGGAATGGTCATTGATTTTGGTGACTTAAAAAAAATAGTAAAAGAAGAAATTGTTGAGCCTTTTGATCATGCTACAGTATTTAACAAAAATACGCCTCATATGGAATTGGCAAAAGAATTAAAAGACCGGGGGCACAAAGTAATCCTTGCAGATTACCAACCCACCAGTGAAAATATGGTAATTGATTTCGCAAGCAAAATTAAAGCCCGCCTATCTAAAGAAATACAATTGCATTCAATTAAACTTCGCGAAACAGAAACTGCCTTTGCCGAATGGCATGCCGGTGATAACTAGGTTGCTTTATGTATCTTTACACTAAATGAAAAGCATCTCTGTCCCAATAGGTAAAAAGGTATATTTTGCCAGCGATAACCATTTAGGTGCCCCAACACAGGAACAAAGTCTTCCCCGGGAAAAAAAATTTGTAGCATGGTTGGATGAAGTGAAGGAGGATGCTGCGGCTATTTTCCTGCTTGGAGATTTATTCGATTTCTGGTTTGAGTATAAAACCGTTGTTCCTAAAGGATTTACACGAACTCTGGGTAAACTGGCTGAAATTACGGACTCAGGAATTCCAATATTCTATTTTGTAGGTAATCATGATCTTTGGATGAATGGGTATTTCGAAAATGAACTCAATATTCCCGTTTATCACACACCACAACAATTCAAAATTAATAGTACCACTTTTTTTATTGGTCACGGAGATGGATTAGGGCCCGGTGATAAGGGTTATAAGCGAATGAAGAAACTTTTCACAAATCGATTGGCACAATGGTGTTTTCGTTGGTTACACCCGGATATGGGGGTTAAGTTAGCACAATATTTCTCTGTAAATAACAAATTATTATCCGGGGAGGAGGACATTCACTTTTTGGGTGAGGATAAGGAATGGCTCGTGCAATATTCTAAGAGAAAACTAAAAGAAAAGCACTGCGACTACTTCGTATTCGGACATAGACATTTACCTCTTGAAATAACTTTAAGTGCTACATCTTCTTACATAAACCTCGGCGACTGGATTTCTTATTATACTTATGGAGTCTTTGATGGTACAAAACTCTCTCTGGAGACTTATGTGCATTAGATTCTTTTATCTTAAATCCTTCACTTTCAACTGTAAGCTAACAATTCCATTCCAATGATTTTCTTCCAATGAGAAAACGGCACTAAATAATTTGCCATTTTGCACAACCGGTAGCTTATATCCCAAATTAAACCCTATGGCTCCGACCGGCCCGGAGCCGTTTTGAGTAACTGCAAGTTTAAGATGATTATTATCCTCTCCAACCCCTTTTGCATAGCCGGTATCGCAGAGGTTTTCTGTCATAAAAACAGGAGTCATATTACCCGGACCAAAAGGCGCAAATTGCTGTATTATACGTAAGAGTTTTGGACTTATCTGATCTAAATTGAGATTTGAATCAATGGTTATCTCCGGGGTCAAAAGATTTGGGTCTATTGTTTCGGCTACTACCTTTTCAAACTGCGACTTAAATATTTCATATTGTTCTTCAACCAATGTTAGCCCTGCAGCATATTTATGTCCCCCAAACTGCTCAATAGAATCGGCACAAAGTTCTAAGGCATTATAAACGTCAAAACCTTTGACAGATCTGGCCGATGCGGCCAACTTATCGCCGCTTTTTGTAAACACTAATGTAGGCCTATAGTAAGTTTCTGTTAGCCTGGAGGCAACTATACCAATAACCCCTTTGTGCCATGTGTCTTTGTAAACAACAGAAGTAAATCTATCTTCTTCCTTATTCAGGAGAATCATGGCAAGTGCTTCCTCTGTAATCTCCCGGTCCAATCCTTTTCTGTTCGTATTAAATTCCTCGATCTCTGAAGCATATTTAACTGCCTGCTCCATGTTTTGCTCTATTAAAAGATTTACCGCATATTGGCCATGTCTCATTCGCCCTGCCGCATTTATTCTGGGGGCAATTATAAAAACGACATCTGTTATGGTGAGTTTTTTCTTTTGAAGGTTCTTTATTATTGCCTTAAAACCAGTTCTTGGAGCTGAATTAATTACCTCTAACCCAAAATAAGCCAAGACCCTGTTTTCGCCTGTTATGGGTACGATATCTGCCCCAATAGCGGTTGCTACCAAATCCAGGTATGGAATGAGTTTATCAAAGGTATCCTCCCTTATAATATTTAGTGCCTGTATAAGTTTAAACCCTATCCCACATCCGCATAATTCATCATATGGATAGGTACAATCGTTTCTTTTTGGATCCAAAACAGCTACAGCATCTGGTAGTTTCTTTCCGGGCCTGTGGTGATCACATATGATAAAATCAATTCCTTTTTCCCTGGCATAAGTAACCTTCTTGATAGCCTTTACACCGCAATCCAACGCTATAATAAGAGCAAAATCATTGTCCTCTGCAAAGTCAATTCCTGTATAAGATATACCATAGCCTTCTGCATATCTGTCCGGAATATAGGTTGCCACATTCGGATATAGCGTAAGCAAATATGATGATAGTAACGCCACCGCCGTAGTTCCATCTACATCATAATCTCCATAAATAAGGATATTTTCATTTGCACGTATTGCATTTTCTATTCGCTTAACAGCAAGTTCCATATCCTTCATAAGAAATGGGTCATGGAGGTCGGAGAGTTGAGGTCTGAAGAACTTTTTGGCCTCTTCATATGAAGTTACACCTCGCTGAAGCAATAATTGAGCTATTAGCCGATCTACTTTGAGTATTTCGGCTAAAGCTTTTATTTGCTCATCATCTTGTTTTGGTTTTAATGTCCAGCGCATTGCACCATTTTATCTGTCTAGTGTAATATAATACGAATTCCTGCATCCTAAATGCAGAAATAACTCTTTTATTTTTATTTTGATCAATCTGTATTCCCCTGAAGAATGGGTGTCAATCTTTATGGAATATTGCTCTGATTTCAAGCTTTGCAAACCTTCTGAACATTTCCATTACACCACAATACTTTTCAACTGAAAGATCTACGGCTCTTTGCAATTTTTTTTCTTCCAGACTGTCTCCCCAAAAATGGTATTCTAAGGTAACGGAATCATAGTATTTGGGATGTTCATCCGTTAAATTAGCAATGGTCTCAATACTAAAATCCTGTACATTGAGTTTCATTTTTTTTATAAGCATAGCTACATCAAGACCC
>NZ_JBATGR010000166.1:0-6935 GCF_049665975.1 Eudoraea sp. | reverse complement strand
CCGGGAATCAATCCTTTATTAGCCATTTCTCTAAACATTACCCGAGAAATACCAAAAGTTCTCATATAGCCTTTAGGCCTACCTGTTAATTTACATCTATTGTGCATACGAATAGGTGAAGCATTTCTAGGCAGTTTTTGCAAAGCTTCGTAGTCGCCGGCTTTTTTTAAAGCCTTTCTCTTCTCTGCATATTTTGCTACAGCCTTCGCCCTTTTTCTTTCACGGGCCTTCATTGATTCTTTAGCCATACTAATTCTTTTTAAATGGTAATCCCAATTCGGTTAACAATGATTTTGCTTCTTTATCTGTATCAGCACTTGTTACAAAAGTGATATCCATTCCATTAATCCTATTAATCTTATCAATATTAATTTCCGGAAATATAATCTGTTCTGTTACACCAAGGTTGTAATTTCCTCTTCCATCAAAACCTGTCGCTCTAATTCCCTGGAAATCTCTTACCCTTGGCAGGGCAGTAGTCACTAATCTATCTAAAAATTCATACATCTGCTCACCTCTAAGAGTAACTTTAGCCCCAATAGGCATACCCTTTCTGAGTTTAAAAGCTGCAACATCCTTTTTTGATATTGTTGATATCGCCTTTTGCCCTGTGATTAGGGTTAACTCATCTAAAGCATGGTCTACCAATTTTTTATCGGCTACTGCTGCACCAACACCCCTGCTAAGCACTATTTTTTGCAGCTTGGGTACTTGCATTACATTTTTGTAACCAAATTCTTCTTTTAGAGCTGAAACAATTCGCTCTACATATTCTTGTTTTAATCTTGGAACGTAAGCCATAACTAAATTACTTCGTTAGATTTTTTAGAAAATCGTACTTTATTCCCATCTCTTACCTCATAACCTACTCTTGTTGTTTCACCAGATTTGGAATCAATAAGCGATAGGTTGGATAAATGTATAGGAGCTTCTTTTTTCACAATTCCTCCCTGAGGATTTTGCGCACTTGGTTTTTCGTGTTTAGACACCAAATTGGCATCTTCTACGATAGCCTTATTCTTTTCACGGTCTACAAGAATAACTTTGCCTTCTGTTCCCTTATGGTCACCTGCAATTATCCTTACTTTATCTCCCGTTTTTATTCTTAATTTCATCTTACAATATTTTAAAGCACCTCAGGAGCTAATGACACAATTTTCATGAATTGTTTATCACGCAATTCCCTGGCAACAGGTCCGAAGACGCGAGTTCCTCTCATTTCACCCGTAGGATTTAACAAAACACAGGCGTTATCATCAAAACGAATATAAGAACCATCCGGTCTTCTTACTTCTTTTTTTGTTCTTACGACAACGGCCGTTGAAACCGTACCTTTCTTAATACCTCCATTTGGAGTAGCCTCTTTAACAGTAACAACAATTTTGTCTCCAACCGAAGCATATCGCCTCTTAGTACCACCGAGAACCCGTATTGTCAACACCTCCTTGGCTCCTGTATTGTCTGCTACTTTTAATCTTGATTCTTGCTGTAACATAATTATTTGGCTCTTTCTAGGACTTCAACCAGTCTCCAGCATTTGGTTCTACTCAATGGACGTGTCTCCATTATCTTAACAGTATCCCCAATATTGCAGTCATTGGTCTCATCATGTGCAACATACTTTTTTGTTCGCAAAACGAACTTACCATACATAGGATGCTTAACGCGCTTAACTTCAGCAACCACAATAGATTTCTCCATTTTGTTACTAGTTACTACGCCTACTCTTTCCTTTCTTAAATTTCTTTTTTCCATAAAGCAGAACCAATTATTGGTTATCCCTTTTTGTTAATTCAGTAGCCAATTGTGCCACATTTCTTCTTGCCTTCCTAATTTGAAGGGGGTTTTCCAGTGGAGTGACGGAGTGGGCAATTTTAAGGTCTGCATGCTGCTTCTTAAATTGCGCCATTTTCTCCTTCAATTCTTCTACCGATAATTCTTTTATCTCTGATTGTTTCATCATCCTTATTATAAAAATTATTCCGCTTCGTAATCTTTAGCCACTATAAATTTTGTTTTTACCGGTAATTTTTGCGCTGCAAGCCTTAAAGCTTCCTTAGCTATGTCCATGGGCACACCAGCAACCTCAAACATTATTCTTCCGGGCTTAACTACGGCGACAAAATATTCGGGGGCTCCCTTACCTTTACCCATACGAACCTCTAAAGGTTTTTTGGTAATTGGCTTGTCCGGGAAAATTTTAATCCATAATTGCCCTTGTCTTTTCATATACCTGGTCGCAGCAATACGAGCCGCCTCTATCTGACGGGAAGTAAGAAAACTGGAATCCAAAGATTTTATCCCAAACATTCCATTAGAAAGTTGAGTCCCTCTACCGGAATTCCCCTTCATACGCCCTTTCTGCGCTTTGCGAAACTTCGTTCTTTTTGGCTGTAACATAATCTCTAACTTCTTCTTTAATTATTACTTTCTGCGACGTTGTTTTTTACCTCCATCATGCTGCTTTCCTTTGGATTGTCCTTTAGACATCCCAACCAGAGGGGAAAGCTCTCTTTTACCATATACTTCACCTTTCATGATCCACACCTTAATACCCAATCTTCCATAGGTGGTGTGAGCCTCGTGAAGTGCATAGTCTATATCAGCTCTAAATGTGGATAAAGGAATTCTACCATCTTTATAAGATTCTGACCTTGCCATTTCCGCTCCATTCAATCTTCCGGAAATCTGTATTTTTATTCCCTCCGCATTCATCCTCATTGCCGCCGCAATTGCCATTTTAATAGCTCTTCTGAATGAAATTCTATTTTCAATCTGTCGGGCTACACTTGCCGCCACGAGATTTGCATCAACTTCAGGTCTTTTTATCTCGTAAATATTTATTTGTACTTCCTTATCTGTGATTTTTTTGAGTTCTTCTTTTAATTTATCCACTTCCTGGCCACCTTTCCCAATAATAATACCTGGTCTGGCTGTTGTAATGGTTACGGTGATCAGCTTTAAAGTTCTCTCAATAATTACTCTGGATACACTAGCCTTCGCCAAACGTGTATGAACATATTTTCTTATCTTATCGTCTTCGGCTAGTTTATCGCCATAATCGTTTCCTCCATACCAGTTAGATTCCCATCCTCTGATTATTCCTAGACGATTTCCGATTGGATTTGTTTTTTGTCCCATACTAAAATTTCTAGCTTTGTGTATTATTGTTAGATCCCAATACCAAGGTAACATGGTTGGAACGTTTTCTTATTCTATGAGCCCTCCCTTGCGGGGCCGGCCTTAATCGTTTTAGCATGCGTCCGCTGTCTACTGTTATTTCTTTCACAAATAGCTCAACTTCTTCAATATTTACCTCTTCATTTTTTGCCTGCCAGTTAGCAATTGCTGAAAGCAATAACTTTTCCACCCTACGGGAGGCTTCTTTAGGACTGAATCTAAGAATAGCAAGAGCCTTTTCTACTTCTGTTCCACGTACCAAGTCTGCAACTAAACGCATTTTTCTTGGTGATGTAGGACAGTTATTTAATTTTGCAAATGCTATTTTTTGCTTTTCCGCCTTTAGTTTTTCGGCCATTTGTTTTTTTCGAACTCCCATAGCTTACTTACTTTTTACCTTTATTTTTTGCTCCCGCATGACCTCGGAAAGATCTTGTTGGAGAAAATTCACCTAGTTTGTGTCCCACCATATTCTCGGTAACATATACGGGAACAAATTGTCTTCCGTTGTGAACCGCAATGGTCTGACCTACGAAGTCCGGACTAATTGTCGATGCTCTGGACCAGGTCTTTATTACCGACTTCTTTCCAGATTCTATATTCAGCTGGACTTTTTTATCCAAACTATGATGAATGTATGGTCCTTTTTTTAGTGAACGTGCCATTTCTTTCTACTTTTTATTTCTTTCTACGTTCTAATATATACCTATTTGTATCCTTGGTCCTGGACCTAGTTCTGAATCCTTTAGCAGGAATTCCATTTTTAGATCTTGGATGCCCACCAGAGGCCCTTCCTTCACCACCACCCATTGGATGATCTACAGGGTTCATAGCAACTGGTCTTGTTCTTGGTCTTCTACCCAGCCATCTGCTTCTTCCTGCTTTACCGGAAACAATTAACTGTTGATCTGAATTAGAGACTGCACCAATAGTTCCCAAACAATTTGCAAGTACCAATCTGGTCTCCCCGGATGGTAGTTTTACAGTGGCATACTTTCCTTCTCTTGCCATTAGTTGAGCAAAAGTTCCAGCACTTCTTGCCATAATCGCACCCTGACCGGGGCGTAATTCAATACAAGAAATAATAGTTCCCAATGGAATCTTACTTAAGGGAAGTGCATTACCAATCTCAGGAGCTGCATTTTCACCGGAAGATATTTTCTGACCCACCTGCAAGCCATTCTGTGCAATAATATATCGCTTATCGCCATCTTTGTATTCTACTAAGGCGATAAAAGACGTTCTATTTGGATCATACTGGATAGACTTTACTACTGCAGCAACGTCTTGCTTATCCCGTTTGAAATCAATAATTCGATACCTCCTTTTATGTCCACCACCTCTATGGCGTATGGTCATTTTTCCTTGACTGTTTCTACCTCCAGACTTTTTTAACGGAGCAAGCAAGCTTTTCTCCGGCTTATCAGCAGTAATGGCGTCAAACCCGTTTACTACTTTAAAACGCTGTCCTGGAGTGATCGGTTTTAATTTTCTAACTGACATTTGGTGTCTTTATAGATTACTGTAAAAATCGATTACTTCCCCTTCTTCCACATCAACAATGGCCTTCTTAAATGCATTAGACTTCCCGTGTTGAACCCCTGTTTTTGTAAAACGAGTTTTACGTGAAGGACCATAATTCATTGTCCGAACTTTTTTCACTGAAACGCCATAAGCCGCTTCAACGGCATCCTTGATCTGTAGTTTATTGGCCTTAGGATTCACAACAAAACCATAGCGATTATACAACTCGCTATCTGCTGTCATTTTTTCCGTTATAATTGGCTTTATCAACACACTCATGTCTAACCTATTTATTTAAGTTCGCTTCAATTCCTTCTAAAGAACCTTCCAGAAGAACGATTTGATTTGCATTAAGAATTTTGTAAGTGCTTAATTCTGAATTAGTTACTACTTCATAACCTTTTAAATTACGCGACGACAAATATACATTATTATTTGAATCACCCAACACAAACAAAGACTTTTTGTTTTCCAATCCTAATGATTTCAAAACCTGAATGAAATCCTTGGTCTTTGGGGAATCAAAATTAAAGTCTTCTACAACCATAATCGCCTGATCCTGACCCTTAAGACTTAGAGCAGATTTTCTCGCCAACCTCTTTACATTCTTATTAAGTTTTTGTGAATAATCTTTTGGTCTGGGTCCAAAAACCCTTCCTCCTCCGCGAAATATCGGAGATTTAATGCTTCCCGCTCGCGCGGTCCCAGTTCCCTTTTGTTTCTTAATCTTCCGGGTACTTCCAACTATATCAGCACGTTCTTTGGTGCTATGAGTGCCTTGCCTTTGATGAGCCATGTACTGCTTAACATCCAAATAAATTGCATGCTTGTTGGGTTCTATTTTGTAAACTGCGTCCGAAAGGTCTGCCTTTCGCCCAGTTTCTTTTCCTTTTACATCTAAAACTGCTACCTTCATTACTTCTCTATAGTTAAGTAAGCATTTTTATGACCGGGTACACAACCTTTCAAAACCAAAAGATTCTTTTCCGGAACAACTTTTAAAACTCTGAGGTTTTGAACGGTAACTCTACCGCCACCCATTCTACCTGCCATTTTCATTCCTTTAAATACTCTTGCAGGATATGAGGCAGCGCCAATTGAACCAGGAGCTCTGAGTCTGTTATGCTGACCATGAGTTGCTTGTCCAACTCCCGCAAAACCGTGTCGCTTAACCACTCCCTGAAATCCTTTTCCTTTGGATGTAGCCGAGACATCTACAAATTCGCCTTCAACAAATACGTCGACACCAACGGTCTCACCTAATTTAAATTCTCCTTCAAAATCCCGGAACTCAACGACTTTCTTTTTGGTGGAAGAACCTGCTTTTTTAAAATGGCCCAATTCAGCCTTATTAGCACGCTTTTCTGCCTTGTCATCGAAACCAAGCTGAAGGGCATTGTACCCGTCTACCTCTTCGGTTCTGACTTGGGTAACTACGCATGGTCCAGCCTCTATGACAGTACAGGGAATGTTTTTCCCTTTGTCGTCAAAAATGCTGGTCATGCCTACTTTCTTTCCTATTAACCCAGACATATTATTATTATTAATTAGTAATTATTCTTAAACTATATTTTTGTGCAAAAAAAACAGGATCAAAAACAATTCGATCCCGAATATATTTTTGTTGCCGTTTTTCCTTTGCGAAACGCTCCGGACATGTTATCCGTTTCAAACCGAAACGGACTGGTCTATCAAACTTTTATCTCTACCTCAACCCCACTTGGAAGCTCCAGCTTCATAAGCGCGTCTATTGTTTTCGATGACGAGCTATAGATATCCAGAAGTCTTTTATAAGAACTCAACTGGAACTGCTCCCTCGATTTTTTGTTCACGTGGGGTGAACGTAAAACCGTAAATATCTTTTTATGTGTTGGTAAAGGAATTGGACCTGTTACCACAGCACCAGTCGTTTTTACCGTTTTCACAATCTTCTCGGCAGATTTGTCTACCAGGTTATGATCGTACGATTTTAGTTTTATTCTAATTTTCTGACTCATAATACTAAAATTTAGGCGGTTACACCTGTTGCTGCTTTTATAACCTCTTCAGCCAAACCAGAAGGGGTTTCTGCATAATGTGAAAATTCCATGGTTGAAGTTGCCCTGCCAGAGGACAATGTCCTAAGCGAAGTTACATAACCAAACATTTCCGAAAGACGCACCTCTGCCTTGATGACTTTAGCACCCGCTCTGTCGTCCATATTGGTAACATGTCCTCTTCTGCGATTAAGG
>NZ_JBATGR010000165.1:0-26983 GCF_049665975.1 Eudoraea sp. | reverse complement strand
GTCTTCAACAATTCCATTGCCTTTAAAAATAAATAAATGATCTACTATCTTATCCATGAAATAGCGGTAATGGGATACTACCAGCAGACACCCGGGAAAGTCGAGTAAAAAACTCTCCAGGATATTTAAGGTGATAATATCCAGATCATTTGTCGGCTCATCCAGGATCAGGAAATTGGGATTCTGGATGAGAACGGTACATAAATACAATCTCTTTCGTTCTCCACCACTCAGTTTATCTACAAAATCATATTGTTTCTTTCTATCAAATAAAAATCGTTCCAAAAGCTGTTGGGCTGAGAGTTGCCTTCCTTTTTTTAAAGGAATATAATCCCCGAATTCGCGGATAACATCAATTACTTTCTGACCTTCTTTTATCGTAATCCCATTTTGTGTGTAGTATCCGAATTTAATGGTCTCTCCAACTACAATTTTTCCACTATCCGGCGGTTCAAGGCCTGTTACAATATTCAGGAAAGTAGATTTGCCAGTACCGTTTTTACCAATAATTCCGATTCGTTCTCCCCTTAAAAAATTATAATCAAATTTATCAAGTAAGACAATACCCGGGTAGGCTTTGGAGACTTTGTGCAGTTCCAGAATTTTGCTGCCCATACGTTCCATGTTGATCTCCAATTGAATTTCATGGTTCTCTCTGCGTTGGTGTGCCTTTTCTTTGATACTATGGAAATCATCTATCCGCGATTTAGATTTTGTGGTTCTTGCCTTTGGCTGTCTTCGCATCCAGTCGAGCTCCTTTTTATAAAGCAACTTGGATTTATGTTGTTCTACCGCTTCAAGTTCCAATCTGGCTTCTTTATTCTCCAGATAGTAGGCATAATTTCCTTTGTATGAATAAAGCTGACCATTATCTAGTTCCAGGATCTCATTACAAACCCTTTCCAGAAAATACCTGTCATGAGTAACCATAAAAAGAGTAATCTTTTTACGACTAAAATAATCTTCTAACCATTCTATCATTTCCAGATCTAAATGATTTGTGGGTTCATCGAGAATCAATAGATCTGGCTCATTCAACAGGGCATTGGCCATTGCCAGTCTCTTTTTTTGTCCACCGGATAGATCACTTACTTTAGCTTCAAGATTGTCCAGTTTTAATTTGGAAAGAATTTGTTGGTATTGGGTTTCAAAATCCCAGGCGTTATTCCTTTCCATAGACTCAAAAGCTTTTTGGTAAGCTTCTTCATTTTCGGGATGGTCCAAAGCTGTTTCATAGGCAGCAATAATCTTTAGAATCTCATTGTCAGATTCCAAAATGGTCTGCTCTACGGTTAATTGAGGATTAAGATCTGGTTCTTGTTCCAGAAAAGAAATTCGAATTCCTTTACGGTAGTTTACAGCACCGTCATTTGGGACATCCTTCCCTGCCAGAATATTTAAAATTGAAGTTTTACCTTCCCCGTTTCGGGCAACCAACGCAATTTTCTGATTCTTATTTATGCCAAACGACAGGTCTTCGAAAAGGACTAATTCTCCATATGATTTGGCTATATTTTCTACGGAAACCAAATTCATTGAAGACTTGAGTTGGAATTAGTGAAATAGCGATAAAGCAGGGCGTATCTATGGCCAAGTATGGCAAATACCACTGTAATTAGCGGTGAAAACTGTTGAATTTGAAAAATCCAAATTAATAGCGTAGCAGCCATTAAAACTAATAGTGCCAAAATATATTTACCCATCCATTTTGGGATTCGGTCTTTTCTCAGGAGAAAATAACAGGCTGCAATATTGAATGGGAATGCCCAAAGGATATTAAAATTATTTGCAGTTGAAGAATGGTCTGTAAGGAACCATAGGAAGAAAATGAGTAACCCGGCAGATCCCGTAATCAGAAATAAAAAAAAGTCGAGCCACCTGCTCCGTGTCCCGTTTCTAAGATCTATATATGATATTGAAAGGGTAAAAAGCAATAAAAGGAGTAACCAAAAAAGAGGTGTTGTGCCAAAATTTCTACTAAATCTTTTGTCATTATAATCAAGAACTGTACGTTCTCGAAGAACTAAGGGACTTTGTGACAGGGTTGTATTATTCATTTGAAGCATAACATATTTGGGCAGGAACATATACTCTTCGGGTTCAGCTTCTCTATCAATAACGGATCCCAAGGCAAGGTCTATGCCAAAACTTGACCATGAATTGGTAAGCAGGTTTTGTTGTATCAGATCTCTGAAAGTAAAATGGTTTTTAAGATGCTCTCCGTGAAAGTCAAGTTTATTTCCAAGAACCTTTTTTAATATTTCTGGTAATTTAGTGGCACAATTATCAAATAAGAAGTCATATTTATAATCCCTGTTTTCAGGCTTTCGGTTATTTTCCAAAAACCGGAATAAGGCATTTTGTTCTTCCAGATTAAGGTTTAATATTTGTTCTTTTACCCATCGGTTCTCCAGTTCATAGGTAAAGAGGAAATCTGAAAATTTTGAAACGCTTAAAGAATAAAGCAATTTCCCCCTGGCAAATTTGGAGTAGAAGTTTGGGGTATTAAAATCAAAAGTCCCGTAGTTATAGACCCAATTAATTCCTTTGGCAGTGTCCTGAACTCTAAATGCACTATGCCCGAAACTAGCATACAGTTCCTGGCCAGAGTCGCAGGTAATTATACTAATTTGCGCATTATCTGATAATTGAGCCTGAAGTGAAAAACCAAAAAAGGCGATCCATAATACATTAAGGAAGTAAAGTTTTTTAAATTGAATTCTTAGTGTTCTGATCAATTGTGAAATAACTATTAGAGGCAAATATCCGAATAAATTATGTTAAGAAAGAGTTAGAATAAAAATTATATTATTTTTACTGAAACCGCCAAACATGAAGAAACATATTCCACAGTTTATAACCATGCTTAATATTTTATGTGGATGTATTGCTACAGTATTTGCTGTTTTAAATATGTTGGAACTTGCCGCGCTTTTTGTTTTTCTGGGAATTGTTTTCGATTTCTTTGACGGACTTGCCGCAAGAATGCTGGATGCACAGAGCGAATTAGGAATCCAACTCGATTCATTGGCTGATCTAATAACAAGTGGTCTCGTTCCCGGCATAGTAATGTTTCAGCTGCTTGCGATGTCTCAAACCGGTGGATGGAATCTCGATTTTTCAGGAACATCAGAAACTGTGACATGGAAAGGGTTAACGAATTCATTCCTGCCTTTTTTTGGCTTTTTAATTACATTGGCTTCAGCCTACAGGTTGGCAAAATTTAATATTGATGAAAATCAGGCCACCTCATTTATTGGTCTTCCTACGCCGGCAAATGCCTTATTTATACTTTCACTTCCTTTAATACTATTAAACCAGGCAAATGACTATTTAAATGCGATAATTTTAAATCCATGGTTTTTGGTCATAATTACCATTCTGAGTTCCTATCTGTTAAATTCAAGGATAGAATTATTTGCTTTAAAATTTAAGAATTGGAGTTTTAAGGACAATGCCTTACGCTATATTTTCATAATTGTAAGTTTAGTATTACTTTTAACTATGAAATTTTTAGCGGTACCTGCGATTGTGTTTTTTTATATTGTTAGTTCCATGGTATATAAGATTGGGGATAGATAATTTCTGACAGGTATATAAATCAATTTCTTTAGTTACGTTTTAATCGGGATTTTATGTCAAATATGTTTATAGCTTGGTCATGGAAAAGGTGCCGTTATTACCACTGCTCGCGGTCCAGTTTCCCGAAATTTTAATACTTGAAGCACCATTTCCACGCAAGCTAATTGAAGTTCCATCACATTCATCTTCTCCACTGGCTTCAAATTTACCACCAGAAACCCACCAGCTACCGCTAAACGGACATAAGACTTGTGAATCGGTTTCAGCAGAAATGGCACCATCTTGTTGAAGTGTAAAGGATACATTAGCAGAACCCATGGTGCCTTCAGCGGTTCCATTCCATATACCAACAAGTTCAGGATCAATGGTCCTTGTAGCAGGAACCACAGCTATCTCTGGAGAATTATCATCCGATGCGCAACTAATAGTGAAAAAGAGTGTTAAGCCAAGTAAAATAAAAAAGTAGTTTAGGTTTAAAACTTTCATATCTGAAAGGAATTATTCATTTGCTTTCTGAGTTATAGAACCTAATTTACTATTACCACTCATATAATCAGGTAGTTATGTGTGATCTGAATTGAATATTGTATGAATGGAATATTCTGAATAATATTTTTATGGTAGAAGGAGTAATTTAAAAGTCCAATTTCTTTTTACGAAGTTCAAAATTCTGTCCTAAATAGACTTTACGCACCATTTCGTCTTCTGCAAGATCTTCAGGGATACCAGATTTCAAAATGCCGCCTTCAAACATCAAGTAAGATCGTTCTGTGATTGCCAGGGTTTCCTGAACATTATGATCAGTGATTAAGATGCCAATATTCTTATCTTTTAGCTGAGCTACAATTCGTTGAATATCTTCTACCGCAACAGGGTCAACGCCGGCAAACGGCTCATCCAGTAGTATAAATTTAGGGTCAGTAGCCAGGGCTCTTGCTATTTCTGTACGTCGGCGTTCGCCCCCGGATAATAAATCTCCCCTATTCTTTCTAATATGCCCCAGTCCAAATTCTTCTATAAGCGACTCCATTTTCATGTGTTGCTCTTTTTTGCTCAGTTTTGTAAGTTGTAGAACGCTTAAGATATTATCCTCAATACTTAATTTTCTAAATACCGAAGCCTCCTGGGCAAGATAACCAATGCCGTTTTGAGCCCTTTTATACATGGGAAATTTTGTGATCTCGGTCTCATCTAAAAAAATCTGACCACCATTAGGTTTAATAAGCCCTACAATCATATAGAAGCAGGTGGTTTTTCCAGCTCCGTTAGGCCCCAGCAGCCCAACTATTTCTCCCTGGTTCACCTCTAAGGAAATACCCTTGACTACCTTACGCCCTCTGTAGGCTTTCATTATGCTATCTGCTCTTAATTTCATTCAGAAGAATTATCTTTCAAATCTAAGTCATTCTACTTTCTACTGTTCAGAATTATAGTTTTTTTAACCTTCCTATAACTCCGGTTGTTCCCAAAACCCATAAGCTCTCCGCAAATGCGGAATAACAATCGTACCACCTACTAAGGCAGCAATACTTAAGGTTTCCATAACTTCTTCCTTGGAGGCACCATGATTATAGCAGCTTTGTAAGTGATATTTAACACAATCATCACATCTTAATACTGCAGACACCATAAGACCTAATAGTCTTTGGTTTTTATATTTAAAACCCCTTTGCTATAGGCGTTCGTGTCCAGGTTGAAGATTCTCTTTATTATTTTGTTATTATCTGCTAACAACTTCCCATTCATTTTAGAACGGTAGGCATTAAAATCTTTAAATGGGTTTGACATCCTTTTTTGATTTTTTGGCTTCTCGTCTCATAACAAATTTAGAAATATAAATACTAGCCTGATATAAAATTATCACGGGTACAGCTACAATTATCTGACTTGTAACATCGGGTGGTGTAATAACCGCAGAGAGTATAAGTACAATAACGAGAGCGATTTTTCTATATTTTTTTAGTATTTCCGGAGTAACAAGACCTACTTTGGTTAAGAAGAAGATGATTATTGGTAATTCAAAAAGAATTCCACACGCAATCACAGAGGTCCTTACACCAGAAATATAGGAGCCTATATCAAACTCATTTAAGACTTCCTTACTTACTTGATAGGTTCCCAAAAAGTTTATAGATAAAGGTGCAACTACATAGTATCCAAATAATACTCCCATAAAGAAAAGCAGTGAAGCAATCAAGATAAAACCGCGGGAATTATTTCGTTCATTTTCCTTGAGCCCGGGACTTATAAATTTCCAAATTTCATATAGAACATACGGAAAGCCAATGATAAATCCGGCCCAAATAGATGTCATTATATGTGCGGAAAATTGTCCGCCCATAGTTCTACTCTGAATGGTAAAGGGAAGTTCATCCGCACAAAAAGCAGATTCTATACCAATAGAAGTAGCAATTCTGCAAAAAAAGCGATAAGTTGGAAAATCCATATTCTTAGGGCCAAAAATGACCGTGTCGAAAATGAAGTCTTTCATTAGAAAAGCCACTATACCAATGAGAACTATTGCAATGGTTGATCTGATAAGATGCCAACGCAGTTCTTCCAGATGGTCCAAAAAGGACATTTCGTTAGGGTCGCCAGTAGCTTGAGCCATTAAAGTATTCCTTCATTAATTAGATTATGCAAATGAACAACGCCAACATATTTATCTCCATCTATAGCTAGTAATTGAGATAGGCTATTAGAGCGCATTTCTTTCAAAGCTTTTATGGCAAGGACGTCTGTACCAATCGTCTTAGGATTGGTTGTCATTATATCTTTCGCCTTCAGGCCATTAATGTTTTCGTATTTATTTAGCATCCGTCTGATATCACCATCTGTTACAATTCCAACGATCTTGTCATTGTTCATAACAGCAGTCACACCTAACATTTTTTCAGAAATTTCAATAATTACCTGCTTTACATCTGCATCAACGCCTACTTGGGGCTTTAAATTGTTTCCTACAATATCGGAAACTCTCAGGTAAAGTTTTTTTCCAAGTGTTCCTCCCGGGTGATATTTAGCAAAATCCTGACTACTGAATCCCCGCAATTCCAAAAGACAGATAGCGAGGGCATCTCCTATAACCAGTTGGGCAGTAGTACTGGTTGTTGGCGCCAGGTTATTTGGGCATGCTTCTTTTTGAACAAAAGTGTTCAAAACAAAATCTGCATTTTCAGCAAGAAATGAATCTAAATTACCACACATTCCAATTAACTTATTATTTCCCAGTTTAATTAGCGGCACCAACATTTTTATTTCAGGGGTATTCCCACTTTTGGAGATGCAAATCACTACGTCATTTTTCTGGATTGTGCCCAGATCACCATGTATAGCATCAGCTGCATGCATAAAAATTGCTGGTGTCCCTGTAGAATTTAAAGTAGCCACTATTTTAGAGGCTATGATAGCACTTTTGCCAATACCCGTTATTACTACACGCCCCAATGATTCATAAATGCAATTTACAGTACTTGCAAATTGATCATCCAAAAGTGTCGCCAAGTGCGCAATGGCCTCGCTTTCCGTTTTGATGGTTTTTGTGGCAGTAGCTAATATAGCTTTGTGATTGCTCAATATAGTTCTGAAATTATGTGTTTACAATTATAGAAATTAACTTAATAAATAAACAGATTTTAAAAGAATGTATTATATTTAAGAAAACAAAATTACACAAACTTATTTTATAGGAGATTCTAAACTACAAACAATATAAATTATCATTTTTACTCACCTGAAAACAAGAAGATATATCGTAATTTTAATAACGAATATCATTAAATAGAAGACTCGTTATACTAAATTTACAATGATTTTGAATGAAATTGAATTACATGCCGCGCTAAAAAAATATTTTGGTTTTTCTAAATTTAAAGGGCTACAGGAAGGTGTTATAAAAAACGTCATTCAGAACAAAAACACCTTTGTAATTATGCCTACAGGAGGCGGAAAATCGCTTTGTTATCAGCTTCCTGCTCTTTTAAAAGAAGGGACTGCTATAGTGGTATCTCCATTAATAGCTCTCATGAAAAATCAGGTTGATGCCATCCGAGCTGTTTCCTCAGATCACGGAGTTGCTCATGTTCTGAACTCTTCATTAACCAAAACTCAGGTTAAGGAAGTAAAACAAGATATTTTAGATGGTATAACAAAATTGCTCTATGTAGCACCAGAATCACTAACAAAGGAGGAGTATGTGGAATTTTTACAATCTGTACCCCTTTCATTTGTAGCTGTTGACGAAGCCCATTGTATTTCTGAATGGGGGCACGATTTTAGACCGGAATACAGAAATTTAAGGGCAATTATTAACAGGTTGGGAGATAACATCCCTATTGTAGGTTTAACCGCAACAGCCACACCAAAAGTCCAGGAAGATATTATAAAAAACCTTGTGATAACAGATGCAAAGGTTTTTAAAGCATCTTTTAACAGACCCAATTTGTTCTATGAAATAAGGCCTAAGACAAAAAATGTAGATGCAGATATTATTCGTTTTGTAAAGAAGAATAGCGGTAAATCGGGAATAATTTATTGTTTAAGCAGGAAAAGAGTTGAAGAACTGGCCCAGGTATTACAGGTTAATGGAGTGAGTGCCGTGCCTTATCATGCAGGATTTGATGCTAAGACACGTTCCAGGTATCAGGACATGTTTCTTATGGAAGATGTAGACGTGGTCATTGCAACTATTGCTTTTGGAATGGGAATAGACAAGCCAGATGTGCGTTATGTAATTCATCATGACATTCCCAAAAGCATTGAAAGTTACTATCAGGAAACCGGCCGAGCCGGCAGGGATGGAGGCGAAGGTCACTGTCTCGCATTTTATTCTTATAAGGATGTGGAAAAATTAGAGAAATTCATGTCTGGTAAACCGGTAGCTGAGCAGGAAATTGGGAATGCCCTTCTGCAGGAAATTGTTGCATATGCCGAAACATCTATGTCTCGAAGAAAGTTCATTCTACATTATTTTGGTGAAGAATTTGATGAGGTGAATGGAGAAGGTGCCGATATGGATGATAATACAAGAAATCCTAAGGAAAAAGAAGAAGCGAAAGAAAATGTAATAAAGTTAATCGAGGTAGTACAAGGCACTAAAGAAAAGTTTAAGGCCAAAGAAATTGTCTTGGCACTTATCGGCTCTACGAATGCACTTATTGCTTCACACAAAACCGACGAAAAGTCTTTTTTTGGTATTGGATCAGACAAAGACAAAAGTTATTGGATGGCTTTAATAAGGCAGGTATTAGTTGCGGGATTACTAAAAAAGGAAATAGAACGATATGGAATATTGCATGTTACCAACACCGGATCTTCATTTCTTGAAAATCCCACATCTTTTATGATGACGAGGGATCATGTATATAATAAGGAAAATGATGAAGCCATTGTTACTGCTGCCAAAAGCGCTGGAGGGGCCGCAGATGAAAAATTATTGCGTTTACTCAAAGAACTTAGGAAAAGAGAAGCCAGAAAATTGGTTATCCCTCCTTTTGTCATCTTCCAGGATCCCTCCCTTGATGATATGTCTCTAAAATACCCTATTTCCATGGAAGAAATGGTAAATATTCATGGAGTAGGTGAGGGTAAGGCAAAAAAGTATGGAAAGCCTTTTGTGTCCTTAATTGCTCAGTATGTAGAGGAGAATGAAATAATTCGCCCTGATGACCTTATAGTGAAGAGTACTGGAGCTAATTCTGCTCTTAAGTTATATATTATTCAAAATGTGGATAGAAAATTACCTCTGGATGACATTGCCTCCGCAAAAGGACTTGAATTGAACGATTTAGTGAAGGAAATGGAACAAATAGTTTTTAGTGGCACTAAATTAAACATAGGCTATTGGTTAGACGAGATATTGGATGAGGATCAACAGGGTGAAATTCATGATTATTTTCTTGAGGCGGAATCAGACGATATTGAAGAGGCGCAAAAAGAATTTGATGGCGAATATGAAGACGAGGAGTTGCGACTATATCGCCTAAAATTTATGAGTGAGGTTGCCAATTAGGAAAAATAGCATATTACTATAAATAAACAAAAGACCCTCATAATGAGGGTCTTTTATTTAGGTCTAATTTCGTTAAATTGTCTTTTAAAAATTTCCGCTGGTAATAAAAGCGGCAATAACTCCAAAATAAAGGATTCCGAATACCAGATATATTATAGCCAGGGCCATTCCAACATAAGACAAAATCCGGCCAGTTCTGACACTTTCATATCCCGAATAATTTTCTGGATGATTCTTATAAAGTTCCTCGGCTTTATTAGCACTGCTTAAACCAATAATACTAAATATAATTGCAAAAGGGCCACAACAAGTTATGGCTCCTATGATAGAAATTATACCCATTGTTAAGGCATTACTCGCACCGGGTAAAGGTTGTTGATTCATTTTATATATTTTACGAGGAGAATTATTACTCCCATTGCTCTCTCATTTCATTTACCTGCTCCATATATGCATCCCAGCCACCAATAGCTGAAATTGAATACAAAACATATACAAAATAGATTATTCCTAATGCCATTCCAATAATGGATAAAATTTTAGCCGTTTTAAGCTGACTATAATTGGAATACAATTCTGGATTTTCTTTATACTTATTTTCATCCTTAGAAACAAGAAAGAAAGCAATACCAGCAAGAATAGTTGCGGGAAGGCCGCCAAAACAGCAGCAAAGATATGAAAGGATGGACAGTACAATGGCTATGGTTACATTAGGTAATTTTTGTTGTTCCATGAAGTTTTTGGTTGATTAGAAAAATTTTAAAATAAAGTTGATCAATATTGTTGTTACACTGGCTATCATTAAGAATATACTTATCTTATTTGCATATTTTATGGCTATTAAATTATCCAATAACAAAAAGCCCAAAAGCAGTATTAGAGGGTATATTGCCGGATACATATTAAAAGCCTCAATAAATTCTCCATGAAAGAGTAAAACAGCTGCTCTTTGAATACCGCATCCCGTACATTCTAATCCTAAAAGCTGTTTATTCAGGCAGGGTAGCATATAATCTTCATCTAATAAAAGTAATATGAATGAAGCGATATTCATCATGACAGATTAATCAACCGAAAAATACTATTATTTTTGAGGAATGAAAACAAATCGAATCATTTATTTTTTGTTAATTATAGCAGGAGCAATTATTATGGCCACAGGAGACCAATTGGTTAGGAAGGAGTATGCCATGTGTTTAGGAATAATTTTACTAATGTTTGGAATTTATAAATCTTCTAAGGTTTGGACTGAAACGGATGAATAAATAATGAGAAAGGGCAATGAGAAATTTTAAAGAAGGAGACAAGGCTGAAGTCATAGACGATAACATTACAGGGATAGTTATGCTAGTTAAGGGCGATTTAATAACAATACGGACTTCTGAAGGTTTTGATATGGATTTTACTGCATCTGAATTGATGCATACTGAAGGAATAAATTCTATTAAAGTAAGTAATATTGAAGTTGCACAGGTGAAGGCAGTCAAGGAACAGTCAGGGAAACCAAAAATAAGGAAAGTTAAAGCAAAAGAGCGCAGCGCTCCTAAAATGGAAGTAGATTTACATATTCATCAACTGGTTTCTTCCTCAAAGGGGATGACTAATTATGATATGCTGAATATACAAATGGAAACGGCTAAAAGACAGCTTGAATTTGCCATTCGCAAGAGAATACAAAAGGTGGTTTTTATTCATGGAGTGGGGGCAGGGGTTCTTAAAGAAGAATTGAATTATTTATTTAAGCGATACGAAAATGTAAAATACTATGATGCAGATTATCAAAAATATGGTTTAGGCGCTACTGAAGTCTATATTTATCAGAATTCGTGAATAGATTATTCTTGCGTGGTTATTGTGCCAAAATCATTAATAGTCAGGTCTGAAATTCGCAGACCTTCCGAATTTACCAGTGAAACTCCACTTAATTCAATTTTGTGCTCGTAGACTGTGGTATCGCTTTCACTTTGAACCGTTGTAATAAATACCTCGCCCCCTTCACCTTCGAACTCCTCCACAACTGTTGGTGAGATTGGTGGTACTGCATCACAAAAATAATTTTTAGAAATATCCTCGGAAAAAGTCCGGTATACTAACTGGGATTGCCCCGGAATCGCACTCTTAATAGTGTCTGCAGAAACTTCATTCTTTAAGACATCACTTTGCAATTCAAGAATTAAAGCATCGGTTGTATTGAGTTTAAAGAATAGCGTACTGTTAATAGTTGTAGTAGATTCACAGAATGTGATACTGGTATCGTTAAAATCTATCGTTTCAATTACTAAATCCCCGTCATCGCATGCGTTGAAAAAGCACAAAATAAAAATTAACAATACTCTCTTCATGCCTCAAATTTAAATGAATTTAAGGCTATTATCCTAGTGACTTGAGTTGATTTTATGAAGAGTTTAAGTTTATTTCGATTATTTTTGATTTTGTTTCTCATTATAAAGCTTGTTCATGCCAAAGATCTATTTTGATAATGCCGCTACCACCCCCGTTCGGAAAGAGGTAATTACAAAAATGAAGGATGTCCTGGTTAACTCTTATGGTAACCCTTCTTCTACGCACGGATTTGGAAGAAGTGCCAAGACGGAAATAGAGCAAGCCCGCAAAACAATTGCCAAATATTTGAACGCGCAAGCTTCTGAGATTATTTTCACTTCGGGAGGAACCGAAGCAGATAACATGATATTAAGAAGTGTAGTAAAGGACATGGGAGTGCAAACTATTATTACTTCAAAAATAGAGCATCATGCTGTGTTGCATACGGCAGAGGCCTTACAAAAGGAGTTTGGTATCCAAATTGAATTCGTTAAGCTTGATAGTTTTGGCAATCCCGATCTTAAGCATTTGGAAAAGTTATTATTGGCAGATGATTCAAAAAAAATTGTTAGCCTGATGCATGTAAACAATGAAATCGGGAATATTTTAGATATTCAAGAAATAGCGATACTATGCAAGGCCAATGGTGTACTTCTCCATTCAGACACGGTACAATCTATAGGTCATTTTAAATGGGATGTACAAAAAACCCCGATTGATTTTATGGTGGCCGCAGCTCATAAATTTCATGGTCCCAAAGGGGTTGGGTTTGCTTTTATAAGAAAAAACACAAATATAGAACCCCTGATACTAGGAGGTTCACAAGAACGCGGATACCGTGCAGGAACTGAACCAATTCACAATATTGTCGGGTTAAAAGAGGCGTTTGTTGCGGCCTATGATAATCTGGAAGAGGAAAAACAATATATCAGCAGTATTAAAGAATATTTTATTAAAAAAATAAAAGAAGCTTTACCTGAAGTTAAATTTAACGGTTATTCGGGAAATTTGGAAAGGAGTACTTATACTTTGGTGAATGTTTGCTTACCTTTTAGTAAAGAGAAATCTCAAATGCTGCTTTTTCATTTGGACCTAAAGGGAATTGCTTGTTCGGAAGGTAGTGCTTGTCAATCTGGCGCCAGTGGCGGGTCACATGTACTGGCGGAAATTTTATCTTATGAAGAACTGCAAAAGCCCTCTGTGAGGTTTTCATTTTCAAAATATAACACAAGTGAAGAAGTAGATTATGTTATAGAGATTTTGAAAGATTTTAGTCGGGCTTAGAATTTTTTTTCATTCTTAACCTTTCTTTGTCATATGGAAATTTGCGCACCAGTTTTTTCATCAATTTATCAATCAGGTCGGCCGTATTCCTTCCTGATTTTTTATTGATTTCATTCTCGTATTTCCAAAGTAATTTCCCTGTTTTTCCATCACTTATTTTAATGCCGATTCTACCATAATTAGAATCACCAATGAAATAGTCCATAACGCTAAATTCAACCGGGATTCCTTCTGAAAGAAGGATATTTAAATCCAAATTCCCGCTTAATATAGCGTCTACCTCCAGAATTTCAGCAAGCTCTTTTATGGTATAAATATCTATATTATGGTAAGATATATTATTTTGGGCGAGTATGGCATTGGTGTTTTTAATATTTTGAAAATCAACTGTGAATTTCTTCTTTTTCTGGCCAAGGCCAAAATAGGTCTCCAGGGCATCCTGTACCGCATACCCCTCATTTTCTGCCAGCTTTTTTGATTCCTCATTGGTAATATTTTCTTCTAATGCAAGATGAGTAACGAAAGGAATAATAGCCAGCACATGATGATCCTTACTCAGGGCATCAAATTTAGTACTTTCGTAAACATTTTTTTGGGCATTGATAAAAGTGCCGCAGGCAAGAAGGGTAATAAAGAGTAATTTTTTCATTCTTTTTTAACTAAAAACGCATACCTAGTTTCAGGTTGAACACACGGGATGTCATATAATTAGGAACTGCAAACTCCAGTTTACTATCCACATCTCTTACCCATGTGTTAGTTATGGAATTTTGATTGTCAAATAGGTTGTAAATCTCAAAACCAATATTTAATTCTTCAAAGCTATATAACCAGTGTCCTTTAGGGTATTGTTTATTTAATCCTACAAAAATATAGGAAATACCTAAATCTGCACGTTTATAATCTCTTAATCTATTCTGAAAATTATAAGGATCGGCATAACTTGGAGAACCTCCGGGTACTCCGGTGTTGTAAACAAGATTCAGGTACATCCTTAAACTGGGTATGGTAGGGATGTAATCCTGCCACAATATACCTATTTGAAACCTTTGATCTGTTGGTCTTGAAATGTACCCTCTATTATCAATATTTTCTTCGGTTTTAAGGAAACCAAGGCTTACCCAGGATTCTGTTCCGGGAACGAATGCACCATTCATTCTCATATCAAATCCATAAGCATAGGCCTTAGCATTATTTGCCGCGGCATAACGAATTCTGACATCATCAATGATGTATGGATTTACATTGGTCAAATTCTTATAATACAATTCGCTCAACAGTTTAAATGGCCGGTTCCAGAGTTCAAAGCTATATTCGTTGCCAAATACAAAATGTACAGATTTTTGTGCTTTTACTTCTGGTTGAATTGTACCGGTAGGATCTCTTAATTCACGATAAAATGGGGGTTGTTGATATACCCCTGCCGCAATTCTAAATAGCATATCTACCTTCCATGATGGTTTAATTGCAAACTGTCCTCTTGGGCTAAAAATGATCTGAGAATTACTGGAAAAACCTTCTCCGCTTACCGTCCAGTATTGGGTTCTGAATCCTAAGTTATAATAAATGTTATTACTATTCCAAAGTGTTCTTCGGCTATATTGAAGATATCCGGATAAACGATTTGTTTTTACAAAATTCAAGGCAGAAACAGATGTGTAAGGTACTATTGATGCGTTAAAAGGTTCTTGCGGTTGATTATTTATAAACTCATCAGTTGGGGGTCTTACTGAATAACCTAAAGAGTCCAAAAATTCAGATTCACGAATTTGATCTCTAAAGTCTTCATGGGTATATTTTACACCCCATTCCCAGGACTCTTTATTTTTATCGAGTTTGCCTTTGTGTGCCACATTCACTATAAGTGCGTCAAGGTCATTACGTGCCCTGTTAAACTGAGTACCTAATCCCCTTGTAGAGGTTAGCTCACCAAGATTATTGCTCCCGAGATCTGTGTCAATCTCACCTAATTCATATTGCGAAATAACATCGGAATACTCTTCTTCCGTCGTGTGGTAAACAGAAGTTATAAAACTAAGTGAAACACTCTCATTTACGTAATAGTCCGCTTTTAGTGCCCCAAAGCTGGTTTTATAATTATTATTTTCTTCTCCTTGATAAAACACCACCAGAGCCTTAGGGTCGCCAATTGTTCCAAAGTTGGTCTGCCTGGAAAGAGGAACATTTTTATAATCATTAACAGAAAGGTTTCCTAAAAAGTTAAGGCTAAATTTTCTGGAGAAATGGTAAGTAAGATAAGTTTGTAAATCTGCAAAAGCAGGAGTAAAATTCGTATTGGTTTGCTGGCTATTTACAAGAAGACTATTGTTTCTGTATCGGAGGCCGGTTACACTTGTAAAATTCTTATTTTTAGATAAGGTTTCAAGCGTAATACCTCCTCCAAGAAAACTGGCCTCCAAATTTAATCCAAATTCTGTTGGATTTTTATAGGTAATATCCAAGACAGAAGAGAGCTTATCCCCAAAATGGGCCTGAAATCCGCCAGCTGAGAATTCCAGATTTTGGACCATATCACTATTCACAAAACTTAATCCTTCTTGCTGGCCTGAGCGCACAAGAAACGGGCGGTAGACTTCAATATCATTGATATAAACCAGGTTTTCGTCATAATTCCCACCGCGTACAAAATACTGCGTACTTAGTTCGTTATTGGAAGAAACTCCCGGAAGCAACTTCAGCACATTTTCCACACCAGCATTGGCTCCGGGAATTTTCCTTACAAGTTTAGCGGAAATGGTTGTTATACCTTCAGCGCTTTTTTCTCCGGTTGCCGTAACTTCAACACCATCTACCTGAATTACATCAGTTTTCATTACCGGGTTGAATTCAAAAGTCTCATTAGTGGTGAGGATTAAATTCTCCAGGATTACATTTTTATGACCTAAATGAGTAAAAATAATTGTTATTTCCTTGTCAGGAATTACTTCTAGTAAATAAAATCCGGTTGAATCCGTATAGGTACCATGACCCTTGGTAGTTATGTTTACATCGGATAATGGCTCATCATTCACTCCCAGAACTACCCCTGTTATTGATGCCTTTTGCCCGCTTACCAAAGTAAGCGAACCCAACAGAGTAAAAAGGAATAAGAGTTTAGAACACTTCAAAAGTTTATTTTCTGTAAAAACTACTGGTAAAGGTATTTGAATTCCCCACGTTATCTGTAACGATTACTTTAAGTTCACATTGCGTTTGATTTAGAATTTTATCATCAAAATTATAGGTAAGTGTTTTTGTTTTTGGTTCGTATTCCATTAATATCCATTCACCATTTAATGTGGCAGAATAAGTGTCAATGCCACTTAAATCATCAGAAATCGTAAGACTGAGATAACGGTAGTTATTTAACCATTGCTTTTCCTTAAAGTTCTTAGAACGTATTTTTGGTTGAATTGTATCCTTCGCGAGGGTATACGTCCCAAGGCTTCTGGTTCTGGTTGTAAAGGTTGTCCCTCTTTTAAAAGTGGTCATATAATTAGCCTTCTTTTTTCTGTCGAGACGAGCTATGAACATTTTCTTTCGCTGCTGTGGAAGATATTTAGTAACATCAAAAGTTATTGTAAATTTTTTGTGTGCCGGGATCCTATTATTGTGAATCACAACTGTATCCTTACCTTTTTGGAGGTCCATATAAAAATTATCATAAAAGGTATTTGCCGGAAAATAGACTTTTGCTGCACCCAGGTCATAATTATTAGGTTGTTTAGCAATAATAAAATAATCTGTCTTCAATTCATTCTTAATAACAAGTGGCTGCTGTCTTTTTCCTTCAACAGGAATAATAAGTCTTACCAGATTATCCTGCAGATCCTTTATAAGGATTTCCACCTTGTAATTAAGTCCTTCTGCAACAGCAATTTTTCCTTCATTGTATAGTTGTTTATATATTTCAAGTCGATTTCCCGGCACAATAAAGCAGCGTTGTATGCGCTGGTTATATTTCCCAAAATGGTCGTAATCTATCAGAGTATTGATATAGCGGGTTTCTTTAAATGAGAACGATTCAAAATTAAAATCGGTGTAAATTTTTCCATTCACTAATTGTTGAACAGAATAGATTCCATTTTTATTGGCCGCGAGATCTTGCCTGTCATAGGTGTTTACACCAAAACCAATTGTTCCGGAGGCGTAGACTTTATCTGCCAGGTAAGATCCATCCTTTTGTTTGTTGAATTTAATTTGAATCTTCTTACTGCTTCTATTTACCTGTGCTTCTTTAGACAATGGATAAGCAAATAAACTAACAAGAGTTGGATTGGTGGCATCCCGCACCTCTAAACCATAAAGAAGTGGGTTAGTTGGTTTTTCAGAAATACTACTTCTTATTTCAAAATGCAGATGAGGCCCTGAAGAACCTCCAGTGTTTCCGCTATAGGCTATAAGCTGATCTTTTAAGACCTTAATGTCACCATAATCCGGAAATACTTCAACTTCATATGACTTTTTCTCATATTGAACCCTTTTAATAAAAGATTCAATTTCCGGCGAAAACTTTTGAAGATGTCCATATACCGAAGTATAACCATTGGGATGGGCAATGTATATAACTTTTCCATATCCCCAAAGTCCTATTTTTATTCTTGTTACCGTACCATTTCCTATGGCATACACGGGCAACCCCTGTCGCTGTTGGGTTTTAATATCAATACCAGAATGAAAATGATTTGATCGTAATTCACCAAATGTACCTGCGAGTACTAAGGGTATATCCAAAGGAGGCCTGAAAGTGTTTAGGGGGTACTTTTCCTGACCCAAACCAGTAAGAGCGGAAAGAAGAAGGAGGCTTAAAATAAGTATTCTCATAGCTGCTAAGTTGATGCGAATTTAATTAATACGAGTTAAACTTGGAAAAAAGGTCTGTTAACAACCATAATTTTCTTTAATAATTATTTCAATTTGTGGAATAGTCCTATTCATTGGATTTAAAGTATTACTTCAGGAATAATTGCAAAAACTATTGCGAAGTCGTTTGAGGTGTGTTAACTTTGTGTAAAACGTATTGTAATTTGCATATGAGCGAATTGGTTGAAATCGTTGATTCCTTAGAGAATAAAATTAGCAAGCTCCTACACAAAATAGAATTGCTAAATCAGTCTAAAATAAAATTGGAGCAGGAAATTGTTACTCTTAAAAATGAGGATGAGACAATAAAGAATACCATTTTGGAATGGGAAGAAAGATATAATTCTCTCAAGCTTGCAAATTCAATGCTGGGCAGTGATAATAATAAAACTGAAGCAAAGCTCAAAATAAATACATTAGTTAGAGAGTTGGATTATTGTATAGCTCAACTTGCTGAGTAGTGTTGCTAAGAAATATGGGAGAGAAGCTGAAAATAAAGCTCTCTATCGCAGATAGGGTATATCCTTTGACCATTGACCCGAGTCAGGAAGAAGGACTAAGAAAGGCTGCAAAGAATATAGAACAGCTTGCCAAGAAATTTGAGCAAAATTATGCCGTTAGGGACAAACAAGATGTCTTGGCCATGTGTGCCTTGCAGTTTGCCTCCAAGATTGAACAAAAAGGCATAGATAATACAGAGGATACCAAAGAAGTTGCGGAACGTTTAAGAGCGTTGGATCAGCTGGTAAACTCTAAGCTTAGTATAAAATAAGTTCTTTAACATAATACAAAGTTACTGCCCACATTGGTATTTAATTTTTGACGAACTCAACACTAATTTGTTTGAAAAGGGTGAGTTTAAGTTGTAAAAGCAAGCCTTCTTGTAAAGGATCCTTGATCAATTTGTTAGCCCTAAACCTGTTTATAGGAGTTTGTACAGAACTTCACCAATGTGGGTTTTTTATTTAAAATTGGTTTTGAATCATTTTGAGGCCTGATCTCAATTTGTTTTTTCCTATTAGGGATTAGCAATAATAGTTTTAAAGTCACATTACTTAGTGATTGCGCACATAATTTTCAGGCGTTGCGTTCATACTTTAACTAGAGGCAGGGAAGTATTAATTATTAAAATAGGTTATGGATATTACAACGATTGCAATAGCAGCTATAGTTGGTTTGGTAATAGGATTAATTGTTGCAAAAGTCTTAGAGAAAGGTAAGGCATCGAAGACCGTTGCAAATGCGAAAAAAGAGGCGAATTCTATCTTAAAAACTGCCAATATTGAAGGCGAGAACATTAAAAAAGACAAGATATTTCAGGCTAAAGAGAAGTTTTTAGAATTAAAGGCAGAACACGAGAAAGTAATCATAAACAAGGACAAAAAGATTGCTGAATCGGAAAAACGCACACGGGATAAAGAATCACAAATTAGCGGAGAACTTGCTAAAAATAGAAAGCTAAACGAACAGCTTGAAATTAAACTCAAAGATTTCGAGCATAAATCTGGAATTTACGATAAAAAACAATCTGAACTTGAAAAACTTCATAAAAGACAGGTTCAACAGTTAGAGGTTATCTCCGGCTTATCCGCGGAAGATGCAAAAAGCCAGCTCCTTGAATCTTTAAAGGAAACTGCAAAAACAGATGCAATGGCTTATTTGCAGACCACAATGGAGGATGCTAAGCTAACAGCGCAGCAGGAAGCCAGGAAAATCGTCATAAACACAATTCAGCGCATTGGTACTGAAGAAGCTGTTGAAAATTGTGTATCTGTATTCAACCTTGAATCTGATGATGTTAAAGGTCGTATTATTGGAAGGGAAGGACGAAATATCAGGGCACTGGAAGCTGCTACAGGAGTGGAAATCATTGTTGATGATACTCCTGAGGCCATCATACTTTCCTGCTTTGATTCTGTACGAAGAGAAGTGGCCCGACTGTCCTTACATAAACTAGTTACAGATGGAAGAATTCATCCGGCCAGGATTGAAGAGATTGTACGAAAAACTGAAAAGCAAATAGAACAAGAAATTGTTGAGGTTGGTAAACGCACGGTTATTGATTTGGGCATTCATGGATTGCATCCGGAATTGATTAAAGCCGTGGGTAGAATGAAATATAGATCTTCATACGGACAGAACTTATTACAGCACTCCAGGGAGGTAGCAAAACTTTGTGGGGTAATGTCCGCAGAATTAGGGTTGAATCCAAAAATAGCGAAGCGAGCTGGTTTATTACACGATATAGGAAAAGTACCAAATACAGAAGTTGAGGTAGAAACACCTCATGCCATTTTAGGGATGCAATGGGCTGAGAAATTTGGAGAAAAACCTGATGTTTGTAATGCCATAGGTGCACACCATGATGAAATAGAAATGAAAACCCTTATATCACCTATTGTACAGGTATGTGATGCTATTAGTGGTGCCCGTCCCGGAGCAAGAAGACAGGTGCTGGATTCTTATATTCAAAGGCTAAAAGATCTTGAAGATATCGCTTTGGCTTTTGGAGGTGTTCAAAAATCCTATGCCATTCAAGCCGGAAGGGAATTGAGAGTTATTGTTGAAAGTGAAAAAGTAAGTGATGAGAAAGCAGCACAGCTTTCTTTTGAAATCTCTCAGAAAATTCAGACAGATATGACCTACCCGGGTCAGGTAAAGGTTACCGTAATACGGGAAACACGTTCGGTTAATGTAGCCAAATAAGGAGTTTTCTCAAACGAATTTAAAAACGAGCTTAAAGCTCGTTTTTTTGTTTCATATTTATTTGCTTGTCCTGGAAAAGGACATTCGTATATAATGGCAGCCATTTTAATCAACGACAAACTTAAAACCGGCGGTAATAATTCCTGCGCTTAAACCAGTATTTCTTTTGTAATAATTATACCTTAAATCAATACTCTTTAAACCTACTTTCAATTTGTGTTGTTTCATAATTATGTTGGTATAATTAATGCCGAAACCAAATTGATTTGCATTGTAATCAGACAAATCATAATCTGAAGTATAGAATTGCGAGGTGGAAAGATGTTCATTATATGGGGCAAAATAATCTGCGGCCTTTTGGTTGTAAAAGCGATATGAAGGATATAAAGTAAATTTTTCCGCAATTTTTACAGGGACTTCAATACTTAGCGTGTTCGAATTTATCCCCCAATCATCAAAATAATATCTATAATATGATCGAACAACCAGATATTCATTGATAAAAAAGTTAAGTCGGCCCCCGAGTGCTACTTTAAACCTGGAGTCCGGTAAGCGTTCAATATCATCCGCCAGATGGAAATTATCAATAAAAGAATCTGCAACATCACTAAAATAGACCCGTTGAAAAGGAGTGGAAAGCAAACCTTGCTGCAGAACAAAATCGGCTAAAAAAGCTCCTTGTATGTTTTTGGAAAGGATTTGAGACAAACCAACGCCAAAAGAATAGGAATTTCTATTCTCATCCGTTAAAACAGTAAAAGACGGATTGTAATCAGGATTTCCTGTAATGGTATTTTCTATAAATAAAAAATCATTCAATCCCCTGCCACCCGGGGCAAAGGGACGAAGTTCATAGGGGTATATAACCTTCCATTTATCAAGAAATACATTTGCACTAAATCCAAGTTCTGTATTTTTCTCATTAAACAACCTGGTATAACTACCTCCAAAACCCAGAGAGGTGTAATCGTACTCCGTGGAAAATGAAAGTTTTCCGCTCCAGATAGAATTTCTGTCATCCGAACTATGGCTGTAATTTCCTGTTAGATTAAACCATGTATCACTCTGCGAAGCACCAGAGGCCGCAATAAAGGGATCTGCAAAACCTTTGTCAAATGGATTAATATTACTGGAAGAGGCAGAAGTATATGCCGAAATACCAGCATCCACTGTTAGAATATCGTCATCATTTATAGGGATTGATACTACAAAAGTTCCGGTAAAATCTGTTAATTCTTCCGTCCCAAGGCCTCCTGTTACCGCAGCATTATTGCCATCCTGGGAGTAATAACTAGATAAAATGTCTATTTCAGCGGTTTCTAAAACCCGTTTTTTATAATCCCCTGCATTTTCTCCCTGATTCTGAGCATGGCAAATACCGAAGACCATAAAGAGAAAAATAAAAATAATGAGTTTATATATGGTCATAGTTTTTCTATAAAAGGATTGAGCTGAATCACTCTCATCCCCAAATTAATTGCAGCCACATCCACCCCCCGTTTTACCGCCATTTGCACCAACTGCGGCTTCGCGATAGGAATGAAAAATTGTAATATTTCTGTCGCATAACTTTTCGGATAGCTCCATATCGGGATCATTAATATTTACTTTTTCATATCCCTTTACTGCAACACAGCTACTTAAAACTATTGGGATACATGCTGCAAAAACAATTTTTTTAATCATATCCTGTCTATTTCTATATTATCGGAAGTAAATACTTTCCCTTTTTCGTCGATAATTACGCACTCAACTTTCGGTAATTGATTAATTCTGTTTAATCCTGTTTCAATGCCCATTACAAATACAGATGTTGCAAGAGCATCTGCCAATTCTGCTTTTGGAGCAAATACTGTAACGCTCAAAATACCGGTAGCGGGATAACCTGTTCGTGGGTCAATAATATGCGCGTATCGAATACCGTTAAATTGCACAAATTTTTCATAATTACCCGAAGTTACCACAGCACCATCGGAAATTGGCAACACGGCCGCTGCCTTGGTTTTATTTAACGGATTTGTAATAGCTACTGTCCATTCATTACCATTAGGCTGTCTGCCCCATGTATTCATGTCTCCTGAAGCATTAATAATACCTGCCTGTACGTTGTTTTTGAGTAATAAGGCTTTTGCCTGGTCTGCTGCATATCCCTTCCCTATGGCTCCGAATCCAATTTTCATTCCTTTATCTTTAAGGAAAACCGTTTTATTCCTGGAATCCAGAATTATTTTTTGGAATCCCACCTTAGCAACAGATGACTCTATTTCCTCTTTTGAGGGCATTTTCTTCATACTACCGTCAAATTTCCAGATTTTGTCCATAGACGCATAACTTATATCAAAAGCGCCATCGGTTAAACCTGAAAGACCTATAGCCCTTTCAATTAAGTTGTATAATTCTGCACTTACTTTAACGGCCTTAATTCCGGCATTCATGTTAATTTCAGATGTCTCGGAATTAGGGTCCCAGGACGAAATGAGTTTTTCAATTCTTGAAATCTCTTTAATTGCAAGGTCTATTGCTCTATTGGCCTCCGTTGAATCTTTTGCGACCACAGTAATTTGAAAACCACTGCCCATTAATTTTAGATTTCGATGAAAGGATTGCTGTGCCGTTAAAGGAACAGTATTTAAAAGAAGAATGAAAATGATGCCAATTTGTTTTGCCATTTACCCGGAAAAAGATTCTAAAAGACTGATATATTCTTTAACGGTTATTTTCTTATAACCAGTTTGTCCTAAAACCTTGCCATCTTTATCAAGGACAACAACTAATGGAAAGTATCCATTTTTATTATAAGTTTCCGCTAGCTGTTCATTTTTTTTCTGCTGCTCGGCCGGGAGCATATTTTGTTTTTTACGCGGGAAATCTGCCAATACCATAACAAAATGGTCTGAAGAATAATTTTTGAATTCTTCGGAGCTCCAAATCTGTTGATCGAGTTTTATACAAGGCGCACACCAATCTGAGCCTTGAAAAACTAAAATTATCGGTTTATTGCCAGCCATAGCAATTTCTTTGGCTTTATCAAAATCGGTCTGCCAATCCTGGGCAAAAAGTGTTCCGGAGGCAAGGAATACAGCCAATAATACGATGCTAACTTTCATATGTTTTAGTAACGTCTGATTTAAAAATATAGTATTCGTTTTAAAGAGTATAAACCAAGAATAAGGTAAATACTAAAACTGTAATATCCCTTAGATAATTTTCAATAAATCATCGGTTTTAATTACCAATGCAAATTCATTGTGTAAACTGGCTAATTCAACTTCATGAATCATTTCAGCTTTATATTTTGTACCGTCGGCACCTACTTTATCAAAAGTAGCCGTGGCGTCAGCAACTAAAAATGTATCATATCCCAAATTCCCTGCCATTCTTGCACTACTCGACACACAGTGATCTGTAGTAAGTCCAACTATCACAATTTTTTTTATTGCCAGTTCGTCTAATTGTTGTTTTAAATTTGTGCCAATAAAAGCACTGTTCACCTCTTTCTCTATAATTGTTTCGCTCGCCAATGGCTCTACAATATCCTTGAATTCATTCCCTGGCTGGCCCTTTACAAGAGGAGAATTCGGATTGGTTGAGTTATGTTTAATATGAAATATGGGAAGCTTATGATTTCTCCAGAATTCGAGGATTCTTCTTGCATTTGATTCAGCTTGAAGATTATTTCTATGGCCTCCATAATAGTCAATATCATCTAACCCCTTCTGAATATCAATAAGAAGTAATGCCGGTTTGCTATCAGAATTCATATTATTCAATTTTGTAGAGAATTGGATTAAAGGCTTTAGAGGCAACAATTACTTTATCACCAATGCCCAGGGATTGTACTTCAGATTTATCAGCAATTACTTTAACCACATTGTTTTGAATAAGAACCGAAACAATAACTACAACATCCTGAGGTTCTAGCTTCAAAACTTCCCCGACAAATTTAAATTTACCGCTGACTTTTTTGTTGGAAAAGATATCATTTGGAATACCTTTTCTGGCAATTTCCCCCTGTTCAAGCACAAAAACCCGATCAGAAAGTTTGATAATCTCGCCTATATCATGACTTACCAATAAAGTAGTCAGACCATATTCATTATGAATTCTTGTAATGTAATCCTGGAGTTTCAAACGAATTTTATAGTCCAGGGCGGCAAGTGGCTCGTCCAATAAAAGAATATTGGGTTTACGAACAAGAGCTCTGGCCAGGGCAACCCTTTGTTGCTGACCCCCTGAAAGTGTTTGTGGATTTCTATGCTGCAGATCACCTAGTTCCATCATTTCTATAAGATCTGTAATCACTTTTTTATTCTGTCCTTTTTTAGATGCAAACTCCAGATTTTGTAGTACCGTCATATTTGGAAATAAGGCATAATCTTGAAAAACATATCCTATATTCCTATTTTGGGGAGACAAATAGCTTCTATTTTTGGTATTTACCCAATTGGCATTTTCTACAGTTATAATGCCTTTATCTGGCTTTAATAAGCCCGCTAGGATTCTTAAAGTAGAGGTTTTTCCCGCACCAGATTCACCGTAAAGTGTAACTAATTCCCCTTTTTTAATTTCACATTTTATGCGAAGGTTCATTGGTCCGTCAGAGGCACTTAAATTTTTATGAATATCAATTTTAATCATTTCCAAAAACGTTTTAGATACCCCCCGTTTATTAAGTAGACCATAAGCAGGATGCAAAAGGTAATGCTGAATAATACCGTGGCGTAGAAATTTGCCGCACTATAGTTCATTGCTTCTACTTCCTCATATATTGCTATCGATGCAACTTTGGTCTTACCGGGAATACTACCGCCTATCATCAGTACAACGCCAAATTCACCTACTGTATGTGCAAATGCGAGTACAATTCCGGTTAATAAGGAAGCTTTGCAATTGGGTAGCAGTACCTTGAATAAAGTGGTCCATTTTGATTTTCCCATTACCTGGGAAGCTTCCGTGAGTGAATGAGGCAGTATGCTAAGGCCTGATTGAATGGGGTGAACCATAAAAGGCAGGCTATAAATTATAGAGGCAAGGACAAGTCCACCAAATGAGAATACCAGTTTAATGCCCAGCCATTCATTTATCCAATTCCCAAATGCATTACCCGGGCTGAAGGCTACAAGGAAATAAAACCCCAGTACTGTAGGGGGTAAAACCAAAGGCATGCTAATAAGGGTTTCGATAAAGGGTTTGGATCTGGATTTCGTATTTACCAACCAGTATGCCAATGGTATTGAAATAATCAATAAAATTACTGTAGTAACAACAGCTAGTTTTAAGGTAATAAAAAGTGGATCCCAATTCATCATTCAGAGAGCATAATTTCATTAGTTTTAACCATAGCACATACGATTAATTCTTCTTCTAAACTTAGTTGATCCAAGGCATTGGTAGTAATAATGGAACTTATGTCACCCACCGGGGTATTGATCAGGATATTGCTTAATAATAAACCGCGTTCAATACGTCTTATTACCCCTCTAAGCTGGTTTTGTAGGCTTATTAAATGCTTTATGTCCTTACCAATAATAACTTCTGTTTCCTTAAATAAAACCTTAACCAAATGACCTGCAGTTAAATATGAAGCCGTTTCCGGAGTTTCTATAACGATGGCTTTAAATAGTATTTGATCAGAAAGCGCTACAGTTACAAGCGACAAACTACCGTTTACCCGCACTTCTTTGATATGACCCTCTAAACTATTCATCTACCGAATATCCGAAATCTTTTAATATAATCTTCGCCTCTTTGGAGAAAAGAAATTTATAAAATTTATACGCCTGCGAATTATTTCTATTGGGTTGATTTATGACCACTGCACCCTGAGAAATTGGAGTATAGCTGGTATCATTAATATAAACCCAATTCCCCTTACCCTTCATTTCAGGTGAAAGTACCACTGATTGGGCCGTAAATCCTATTTCAGCCGATTTAGAATATATAAATTGATTGGTTTGGGCAACACTTTCACCATATACCAATTTATTCTCAAGACTAAATAAAAGGCCTTTTTTTTCCAGTACTTCAAGAGCTGCCTGTCCATATGGTGCTGTTTTAGGATTCGCGAGTGCAATATGTCTAATGTCAGAATCATTTAAGTTTTCTATTGATATCGGCAGTCCGTCAACCATTGTCCAGAGCACTAATTTTCCATAGGCATAGATCTCAGGGGCTGCTGTGGTTAGGCCTTTCTTAAAAAGATCCGAAGGGTATTTC
>NZ_JBATGR010000164.1:0-5341 GCF_049665975.1 Eudoraea sp. | reverse complement strand
CTAAAGAATAAGCGTTGTTTTATGGGATCTCTATTATAATTTGTTGGTAAGTATTCTTTCACTTTGTCAATGATTTCATCGATACTGAGATCATTGTTAAATAGGTATACTTCATTTAGTTCAATAGCCTTTGGTTCTATATATATAACACTATCTAAAGTGGCCTTAAAGTGAATAGCTGTTTTTTTATACCCCATACTGGATATATAGATGGAATCTTGTTGTTCCAGCCTGGAGTTTAATTTTATACTAAACCTGCCTTCCTCATTAGTGATAATGCCACGATGCTTAGCAAATTGAATCGTTGCATAGGGTATACCTTCGTTTGTTTTAGTGTCTACTACCCTGGAGGAAATAGACTGGCATTGTATAGATATAGAAGCAAGCAGGAATATGTAAATAAAAATATTAGAAATGGATTTGCTCATAAGTGACTATCATTAATTAATATATACTCTAAGACGAAGTAACCAGATAAAACGTTACTATTGTTTATAAAATAATTATGCTTTTGCCAGATTTCTTATCATACCTCCAAAAATGAAATAATGAAAGGGAAGCACACTATACCAGTATAGCCTGCCCTTTAGCCCTCTTGGCCTAAAGGTAGCTGTCTGATGTAATACACTGTCCTCATCAATTCTAAATTCGAGCCAGGCCTCCCCTGGCAAGCGCATTTCCGCAAATAGCAATAGTCGTTTGTTTTTTTTATCGGCCAATAGAACACGCCAAAAATCCAGGGAATCTCCGGGGAAGATTTTATCAGGATGTGTACGCCCGCGCCTTAGTCCAACACCACCTGTAAGTTTATCAATTAACCCTCTGAACCTCCATAACCAATTGCCATAGTACCAGCCATTATCTCCGCCAATCTTCCAGATATTCTTTAAAACCCTTTCCTTATCCTGTACTTTTAGTTTTTTCTCGTCTTTAAGTACACCGTATTTAGGCACCTGGATAAACTTTCCCAGGTTTTTATTCAATCTTCCGCTAATCATACTATCCTTCCAGCTACTTACTACAAGGTTTTGTTCAATTCTTTTAAACGCCATATTTATGGCCTCCTCATAGGTATGTGTTTTTATCTCCAATAATTGTTCGAGTTTGTTGTCCCTTGCCACTACTTCAATTTTCATACTGTCAACAAGGTTTAAAGCCAATTTATAGGAAGTAGAAGTAACAAAATAAAGCCAGTAAGAAGATAACTTAGGAGTCATTATAGGAACAGTAATAATCCAGTTTTTGAAGCCCCTTATCCGGGCGTAACGCTGCAGCATTTGCTTATAGGTAAGGACATCCGGTCCGGCAATATCAAAAGATTGATTATATGTTTTTCTGTTACCCAGGACACCCGTCAGAAAATGCATGACATCCCTAATGGCGATAGGCTGGGTTTTTGTGAGGACCCATTTTGGTGTAATCATAACCGGTAACTTTTCGCAGAGGTCACGAATTATTTCAAAAGACGAGCTTCCAGATCCTACAATGATCCCTGCTCTTAGTACGGTAAGGTTAAATTCCCCTTTAGATAATATCTCCTCAACATTTTTCCTGGACCATAAATGCTTAGACAGATTTTCATCATTTACAATACCACTTAAGTAAATGACCTGTTCTACCTTTGTTTTATTTATGTAACTGTTAAAATTATAGGCCGTTTTGGCTTCCATTTCATCAAAATCTCGGGTAGATGTGCTCATGGAATGAATTAGAAAATAAGCGACATCAATATCAATTGGTATTTTCCCTTCCTCAACAGCTTCTAAAAAATCGATCTCAATAATTGTAATTTTAGAGCGTGTCTCAGGGTCTATCGAAAGTCGTTCTTTGTTGCGGACGGCACATATTATTTCATGGCCCTCATCTAGAAGCAGGGGCAATAAACGCATTCCAATATATCCGTTAGCTCCGGTTAGTAGAATTTTCATGGGTTATAAATCTTCAATAGAGGTTGGTAAATTATCTGCTTTAAAATCCAATATTTTTTTAAAAAATTTCTGGATAGCTTTGGTATCCGATTTTACTTTTATAAAATAATGATCCCGAAAGATTGAATAAATAGCTAAATCACCTTTATAGATAGTTAGCTTGTAATACGGAATAACCAGCGCATAGGTTTCTAGAAGGGATCGGAATCGCACAATTATCCCTTTTGGACGCATTTCCACATTACAACTATTCAGATTATTGTCTAAAAGCAGTAGATTTCCAATTTCAATGCTGGTTTCAGTTATAAATAGTTTAGGAGATCCTATGCCGTTCATCGCCCAGCGTTCTTTTAACTTAAAAGGTTTACCTACTTCACTATCAATTTTACTTGTAAGATCGCGGTTATTATAGGATACATTTACGAGCATGGCTTTTATTTTATTCTATATTTTTTATAATGGTATTATTTTTAGTATTTGGGAATTTTCAATATAGTTGTCTAAAACACCATATTTTTGTAAACACCAAAAGCTATGAGCTATAAAAGTCTAAAAATTCATTAGTTTTGCAGCCTTAATTGGGGAAATTTTATGAATATTCAGGAGGTTATTCAGACAAAAGTGATAGAGGCAGTAGCTTCGCTATATAATATAACAATACCCTCGGTTGAATTTCAACCTACCAGAAAAGATTTTGAGGGAGATATCACCATAGTCGTTTTTCCAATGCTTCGCTTTATAAAGGGTAATCCGGAGCAAATTGGAATTCAGATAGGCGCCCATTTGGAGAAGGAACTAAATGAGGTTAAGGGATTTAACGTAATAAAGGGATTTTTGAACTTGGTAATTGCAGATAATTACTACAAGAATTTCTTTGATTCTATCAAAAATGATCAAAGTTATGGGTGTAAGCCAGAGCAAGATAAAAATGCGATCTTAGTTGAATATTCCTCACCCAATACTAATAAGCCCCTGCATCTAGGTCATATCCGGAACAACTTACTCGGCTATTCTGTGGCAGAAATTCTAAAGGCTAACGGGAATAGAGTATATAAAACACAGATCATAAATGACCGAGGAATTCATATATGTAAAAGCATGTTGGCCTGGAAAAAATTTGGGGATGGTGCTACCCCTGAAAGTACAGGTATAAAAGGAGATAAACTGGCTGGTATCTATTACGTGAAGTTTGACCAGGTTTATAAGGAGCAGGTAGCAGGACTCATTTCGGCTGGAATGGATAAAATTCAGGCAGAAAAACAAGCACCGATATTACTGGAAGCCCAGGAAATGTTGCTCAAATGGGAAGCAGGTGATGCAGAAGTTATAAACCTTTGGAAAAAAATGAATAGTTGGGTTTATACCGGATTTAATGAGACCTATGCCAATTTGGGCGTTGATTTTGATAAACTCTATTACGAAAGTGAGACTTATTTGTTGGGTAAAGATATGATTGCCGATGGGATAGAAAAGGGAATATTTTACCGAAAGAAAGACGGGAGTGTCTGGATAGACCTCACCGATGAGGGACTGGATGAGAAAATTGTTCTTCGGGCAGACGGCACTGCAGTGTATATGACACAGGATATTGGAACCGCTATTCAGCGTGTAAAAGATTTTCCGGATATTGGGGGAATGGTATATACCGTTGGTAATGAACAAGATTATCATTTTAAGGTATTGTTCCTGATCCTAAAGAAACTGGGTTATTCCTGGGCACAACATTTATATCACCTTAGTTATGGGATGGTTGACTTGCCGGAGGGAAAAATGAAAAGCAGGGAAGGAACGGTGGTGGATGCAGATGATCTGATTAAAGAAATGACCAACACAGCTGCTCAAATCTCTCAGGAATTAGGGAAACTGGATGATTACTCAGAAGAAGAAAGACAAAAACTGTATCGCATCATTGGTCTTGGAGCATTAAAGTACTATATATTAAAGGTTGATCCTAAAAAACGAATTTTATTCAATCCAAAGGAATCGGTAGATTTTCAAGGAAATACGGGCCCCTTTATTCAATATACTTATGCCAGGATTCAATCTATTCTTCGAAAAGCAAACCTAAGCGCTGGCAAACTTTTAAATAAACAAGGGCATACTGTAAAATTGCATTCGAAAGAGAAGGAATTAATAAAGCTGTTGGAAATCTACCCCGAAACTGTAAAACTTGCCGCTGAGAACTACAGTCCGGCCTTAATTGCCAACTATACTTATGATCTGGTTAAGGAATTCAACTCATTTTATCAACAGGTTTCTATATTGGGCGAATCGGAGGAAGAGATAAGGATATTTAGAGTGCAGCTTGCAAAGAAGGTAGGAGAGGTAATTAAATCTGCTTTTCAGCTACTTGGCATACAAGTGCCTGTAAGAATGTAAAAAGACCGCCATTCCGGCGGTCTTTTTGTTTTAAATAATTATACTTTTTAAACTCTTGATTGTTCTTAGGCTTTCTCTTCAGTAGCAACTACCGCAAGGTTGTAGACTACCAGGCCAAATCCAATTTTATTAATTGCGTCTCCAATGTTGTAAACCACATCCATTGATAAACCGCCAAATAAACCTTCATACCATCCTGGAGTTCCAGCCATATAGCCCAGCGGATAGATAGCCCATCCAACAAGGACAAACCAGCAAAGCATTTTATGGGCCTGTAATACGGCTCCTCCGGCTTTTACGGCGAGCTTCTTGGCAGTTCCGAACCAGATCTCATAAACAATAATAAAGTATGCGATACCGGAAATAAGACCCCATATCCATGCGGCATCTCTGTAAACGGCTTCTCCCAAATAACCTGTAACCAACATGATTACGGATAGAAGAATAAGTCTCCACATAAGAGATCTTTTAGCTCCCGCAACTTTTAAGATTAAAAAGAATTCCACACACATCAGCGGGACGGTAAGGATCCAGTCTACATAACGGAAGAAAGTAGGCGATTCTCCGAAATCTGCCCAATAATCGCGCATGTACCAGTAGTGCACTGCGGCAATAAAAGTGATTAATCCGGAAACAAGGATTGAGGTTCTCCACTTTTTGTCAAAACTATTCATTGATAAAAAGAAAAAGGCAGCAGCTGCCATCATAGCCATACAACCTACAAAAAAGGTAAAGCCCACATAATCATTGGTGGCTAGTTTGGCAATCAAAGGGAATGATAATAAAAAATTTTCCATACGAATTTATTTAGTTAATTTTGTTTAAATAAAAGTATTAAAAGTTAAACACAAAATGTTTAATAATATGTTAAATTAATTAAACAATATGCATAAAAAGGAGGTGGATTTTACAAAGTTGCAAGCTGTCATGCTTGTCGCTACATTTTTTTCACTGTGGCTAGCCGTCTACTTTGAAAATGCAGTGGAGAATTTACTTGCTTATGTTCTAATTCTTTCCTTTGGGATACTTCACGG
>NZ_JBATGR010000163.1:0-1865 GCF_049665975.1 Eudoraea sp. | reverse complement strand
CTTATTGACCTTCCTGGTCATTGTTTCGGGAATTCTCAGCGGGATGGACCTGATGTTCATGATACAAACAGGACTCGCCTTGGCTGTTGCAGCTATTCCCGAAGGTTTACCTATTGTTGCTACCATTGCCCTTGCCAGAGGTATGCTACAACTCTCCAAAAAACAGGTGGTTATCAAAAAGTTGGAAGCAGTTCATACTCTGGGGGCCACCAATATTATTTGTACCGACAAAACCGGAACACTCACTGAAGACAAACTGGCCGTTCATACCCTCGCCTTTGCCGGGAAACGGGAATACGAAGTCGGTAAACAACAGGATGCCTTAAGACTACTGGCTTCAAGGCGACGGGATATAAAACAGATGATTACCACAAGTATCCTGTGTAATGAAAGTCCTGCTAAGTTGGAAGATCGCTTTGGAGAAAGTATTGACGTTGCCTTGCTCGATTTTGCAGACAAGATGCAATACGATCCGGTAGCGATACGAAAGGAACGGCCCCAGGTACTGTCTATGCCTTTTGATACAGAGCGTAAGTACATGGCCTCCATTAACCGCAATCCTAAAAATGGCCATACCCTTTATGTAAAAGGTGCTTTTGAGGAGGTGGCAGCCTATTGTGACAAAATAATTACCAATGGCCATGTGACTGCATTTGAGGATAAAGCAGGCTGGTATCAATTGGTAGACCAAATGGCCTCACAGGGATTCCGTACCCTGGCGATGGCCTATAGAGACCATGACAAAATACCGGAAATGGACGCCCTCATGGAAGGATTGACCTTCATAGGGGTTATCGGCTTTATTGATCCGGCACGTAGCGATGTCAAAGATACTATCTCCGTATACAAAAATGCAGGTATCAAGGTAGTGATGATGACGGGGGATCATCCGGGTACTGCAGGGAAAATTGCGCAGGAAATTGGCTTGATGGAAGAAGGAGAGGGAAAGGATCAGCTGATTCACGGCAGGGAAATCAATCGGCTGTTGAAAGGAGATCAACGCCAACGGAAACGCTTATTGCATGCCAAGGTTTTTGCGAGGGTATCCCCAAAGGAAAAACTGGAGTTAGTCAAGTTTTTTCAGCAACACAATAACACTATTGGTATGTTGGGCGACGGGGTAAATGATGTTCCCGCCTTGCGGAAGGCAGATATAGGTATCGCAATGGGCATACGGGGAACGGAAGTGGCCCGGGAAGCCGCCGATATCATCCTGAAAAATGACCGATTTACAGCCATGGAACTGGCAATAAGACAAGGCAGGCTGATTTTTGAGCATATACGGCAATTCGTAGTCTATCTCTTATCCTGTAATTTAGCTGAAATTGTCTCTGTGGGTGTAGCCGCTATTGTGGTACTCCCGGCGCCCTTACTTCCGTTACAGATTCTATTTCTCAATCTGGTGACTGATGTTTTTCCCGCATTGGCCCTGGGCTTTGGAAAAGGAGAAGATGACCTGATGAATCAACCCCCCAGGAAGCCTACAGAACCTATTATGACCCGGGAATTGTGGATTACCACGGTAATATGTGGGATGAGTATCACCTTAGCTGTGTTAGGGATAACAGCATATGCCCACCTTTGGTTGCAATTGTCTCCCATGGAGATTAACAACATGGCCTTTTACACCCTGGTTGTGGGGCAATTACTAAACATATTTAACATGCCGTTGAGGAAATCGTCCTTCTTTTCTAATGAAGTAACCAAAAATCCCTGGGTCTGGGCAGCCTTACTCTTATGCACCCTGATCATATTAACATCGAACCTCATCCCGATTGTGGCGGAAACCCTTTCCCTTGTGAAATTAACACTACAACAGTGGGGTGTTATTGCTGTTTTTGGGTTGGGTTCTTTAGTACTAACAC
>NZ_JBATGR010000162.1:0-5531 GCF_049665975.1 Eudoraea sp. | reverse complement strand
GGCGGAGAGACTTCCCGCCGATGGCGGGATAAACTTCTCCCCTCTCCACTTTTCATAAAAAAACCCATCCAATAATGGATGGGCCTTTACTTCGTACAGGCGGAGAGACTCGAACTCTCACACCTTTCGGCACTAGATCCTAAGTCTAGCGTGTCTACCAATTCCACCACGCCTGCAGTTCCCATTCTGATAGTTTCTCATTTGTATTACAATGGAGAAAGAACTATCGTTATTATGGGGTTGCAAATATAAAGCAAAATTTCAATTTAAAAATAATCGAAGTTCAAAATTATCAACCTTCTTTTCGTAAATTTAGTCATTCTTCAAATTATTGATAATGCAAAACATAAAGGCTTACCTGAATCAACACAAAGAACGGTTTATAAATGAGCTCATCCAACTTCTAAAAATGCCATCCGTCAGTGCAGATTCTGCGTATTCTCAAGATGTTCTGGATACCGCCGAGGCATTTGCCACTTCTCTAAAAGATGCCGGTTGTGATCTTGTTGAGATATGTGAAACTCAGGGGTACCCCATCGTTTATGGAGAAAAAATAATTGATAAGAATCTACCAACGGTTCTGGTTTATGGCCATTATGATGTTCAACCCCCAGATCCTTTAGATCTTTGGGACTCCCCTCCATTTGAACCTGTGATTAAAAAAACGGAACTCCACCCCGATGGTGCCATTTATGCCCGTGGGGCCTCTGATGATAAAGGACAGGTTTATATGCATGTGAAAGCCCTTGAATTTATGGTTGAAAACAATGCGCTCCCCTGTAATGTGAAATTTATGATTGAGGGGGAAGAGGAAGTAGGAAGCGAAAACTTGTCGGACTTTGTTAAAGAGAATCATGCAAAACTTGAAAATGATATTATTCTAATTTCTGATACCGGAATGATCGCTAATGATATACCTTCTATTACAACCGGTCTTAGGGGGTTGAGTTATGTGGAGGTAGAAGTTACGGGACCAAACCGGGATTTACATTCAGGATTATATGGAGGGGCCGTAGCCAATCCTATCAATATCCTTGCAAAAATGATTGCTTCTTTGCATGATGAAAATAACCATATTACCATTCCCGGATTTTATGATAAAGTAGATGAATTAACCAGAGAAGAGAGGAACGCTATGGAAAAAGCACCCTTTAATCTGGAAGCTTATAAAACGGCGCTGGACATTGATGATGTCTATGGTGAAACTTCTTATACCACAAATGAAAGAAACGCTATTAGACCAACACTTGATGTAAACGGCATCTGGGGTGGGTATACCGGAGAAGGTGCAAAAACCGTTATTGCGAGCAAGGCACATGCAAAAATCTCCATGCGGCTCGTACCCCATCAGGACTGGCATGAGGTTACACAACTTTTTAAAACCCATTTTGAAAATATTGCACCTGCCGGAGTTAAAGTAAAAGTAACTCCACACCACGGTGGTGAAAGTTATGTAACGCCTATAGACAGTATAGGATACAAGGCAGCCAGTAAAGCTTATGAGACAACATTTGGAAAAGTACCCGTTCCCAAGAGAAATGGAGGTAGCATCCCCATTGTTCCACTGTTTGAAAAGGAGTTGGGATCTAAGTCCATCTTAATGGGCTTCGGACTTGACAGCAATGCCATTCATTCTCCGAATGAACATTTTGGGGTATGGAATTTTTTAAAAGGAATTGAAACGATACCTTATTTCTATAAATACTATACGGAACTTCTTTCTTAGAGTATTTAGATTTGAGATAAGTCGTGAATTCCTCAAAAAATATTGAAGGAAAATTCCTGGAATTCATAAAACCTTCTTAACGAGGTCTTTTTATTTCATTTTAGTGTAACAAATTTATGCAAATTGAGTTCTAACCATTAGAATCAAAAACGAACACTATAATGATACGAAGCTTTTTTATCCTCTGTTCCGGAGCGGACACCCGCATTCTTGAATCCTGTTCTTCAGGAGAACAAAACAAATACGCAGGCATAGGTGCCACTGTTTTTTTTACCGCCGTAATGGCATTTATTGCCAGTAGTTATGCACTCTTTACGGTGTTTGACAACGTTTATGCAGCAATCTTTTTTGGCCTTATTTGGGGACTATTGATTTTTAATCTGGATAGGTTTATTGTCTCCACTATTAAAAAAAGAGATAGTATAAAAAGTGAATTTTTACAGGCTACCCCCAGGATAATTCTGGCTATTATTATTGCCGTAGTGATCTCAAAACCTTTGGAAATGAAAATTTTCGAAAAGGAAATCAACCAGGTTTTACTGGAACAAAAAAACGAACTCACTCTGGCAAATAAAGCACAGATCGCACAGCAATACACTCCGGTTGTTGCCAGCCTGAATGAAGATATTGCAGCACTAAAGAATGAAATAAACATAAAAGAAACGGAGACCAACGCCCTCTACGACACCTATATTTCAGAGGCTGAAGGAAGAGCCGGAACCATGCTTTTAGGCAAAGGACCGGTGTATAAAGAAAAACGGGAAAAACACGATGCTGCTTTATTGGAATTAAGACAATTAAAGGACGCAAACGCAACTAAAATAGCTGGTTTAGAAACCCAGATTGCTGCACTCAATACTGAATATTCGCAGGCAGTTAATGATTCTCAACCCATTATTGACGGATTTGACGGCCTTATGGCCCGAATAAGCGCACTGGGAGAACTGCCATGGTTTCCCTCATTCTTTATTTTCTTATTATTTCTTGCCATAGAAACATCACCTATAATTGTTAAGCTTCTGGCACCAAAAGGACCCTATGATCTAAAACTGGAAGATGAGGAAAGTGCCGTTGAGACCTGGGTAATGCAAAAGGTATTACAGCGACAAAAGATCCTGGCTACAGACACTTCACTGAATGAGAAAATATACGGCGAAATAGCAGAAGAAGAAGCTGTGTACGCCTATAAGAAGCAGAAAGCAGAAGAATTGCTGCGTCTTCAGGCAGATACTTTTCATGATCTTCAGATAAAAAGCATGTAAGGAATATTAACCAATAAAAAGAATTTGAAACACGGGAGTTAATTCCCCCAAATTCTGGCCCATAATTCTATTAAAACGTTTTGTGCGTCTTCTTTGAATTTTGGGGTTTCCTCAACTATGACCTCATTTTTTAGTTTAAGCAACTTATAACTAAAAGCAAATTTAGGATCAATGGGATTGAGGCTTATCAAACCAAAACGAAGATCATTAAATAGTAAGGATTGCTCCTTCCGCGAAATGGTATACCAGCCTTCGGTAATTTTTATTAACCGGTTAAGCTTATCCTCACCCACCATTTCTCCCAATAAGTCATGGTTTTTTGGATAAGCCCGGAACTCGATTGGTTTGGTATCAAACAAGGAATATTCTCCTATTAAATATTCTTTCCCTGTATCCACATTTGCAGTCCATAGTATTGAATTAAATGGGGTTGGCCTGGTTTGAATCTGCTTATAAGCAATCTCCTGATCTTCTAAATTATTAGTAAACTTCGTATAAGTATATCCCTTCACCAGCAAGGTTATCAAGAGATAGCCACTACTAACAATAAGACCCAGTCTGTTGTACTTTCTTCTTGCCGGTGACAGTCTGTGTTGTCTCATAGTCAAAATCAGAAAAAACAGAAAAGGAAAAGTATATAAAGGATCTATGACAAAAATATTCTGGAAGGCCAGCCGAAGATCAAAAGGCCAAAAAAGTTGCGTGCCCCAGGTGGTAAAAGAATCCAAAATAGGATGGGTAAACAAACCCCAGAACATAAGTTTGGACCATTCCCGCCAACTTACGCCGGAATTCTTTTCAATTTTAGAAATAAGCCATCCGAAAATAGGAGCAAACAGTAGGCTAAACAGAATAGAATGACTAAAACCCCTGTGCCATTCGGTATAAGTAACCGTATCTACAAAATAGCGACTCAAAACATCAAGATCGGGTATAGTACCGGCAATTGCACCATAGAGCATAGCCTTATTCCCTACTTTTTTACCCAGCACCACCTCTCCTACGGAGGCTCCTAAAACTATTTGCGTTAGTGAATCCATATACTATTCAACTATATTCATTTTCTTCAACAAAAATGAAGCATTCATGTTTTGACAAATGCCTTTTTTAAACTTATAATCAAAATGCAATTCATCATTTACAATTGCAGCATCAAAATAGTAGTTATCAACCTTTTCCAAACTTTTGGCTACCTCACAAAGACTTAAATCATGAGTCGCAATCAGACCGGTTGAATTGGAACTGACTAACTTCTCGATAAATTTTTTAGACCCAATTGCCTTGTCCGTGCTGTTAGTTCCCTTTAAGATTTCATCCAACACAATAAAGTATTCATCTTCCTTTATGTTATCAATAATAAACTTTAAGCGTTTTAGTTCAGAAAAAAAGTAGGATTCATGCTCTGTCAAAGAATCTACAGTGCGCATACTGGTAATCAGTTTTATGGGTTGGTAGCACAACGAGGCAGCACATACCGGTAGGCCCATATTGGCCATAACAATCTGAAGGGAGATAGTTCGCAGAAATGTACTCTTACCCGCCATATTTGCACCGGTAATTACAAAGAATTCTTCTCTGCAAATTTTAAAATTATTTGTTACCCCTTCAGATGGGTCGAGCATTGGATGTGAGACATCTACGGCCTCAATGATAAGATCATTTTTTGATATTTTTGGAAAAGTATAATCGGGGTGATTAAAAGCAAAATTACCCAGGCTATTGTAGGCGTCAAAAAAAGCGATGGTATTGAGCCATTGTTCAACCCGGTCACCATTACGGCTAATCCATTTTTCTATAGCGTAGGCATATCTTAAATCCCATAACAAAAATCCATTTGCCACAATACCAAAAATCATGTTATTCCTTTGGTCAAAGGCATTTAGCATCCGGGAGAATTGTTTTAAAACTTGCGAAACCTTAACCCCTTCCTCCAGAATATTGTCCTTTTCATGATTCAAATATCTAGATTGGAATTCTATATTCTCCAAAAGTAAAATCAGTTTTTGATATTGTTGAAAACTGCTCTGTGCTTTAGATATCTTCTGGGATAACACATTTATCCTGCGTAAATATCTCCCCACAATACCGAGTCCTATAAAAAACCACAACAGCAACCCCCATCCCGAAACATAATTGAAGTAATAGAGCCCAATAACTGCCAGTGAGAAAATAGAAAACACCATGGGTAACCATTTCATCAGATTAGGAACGAATGGCTGATACGTTTTCAGCCCGCTTATTAAACTAGCCGACGAGACTTCCGTTTTTATCAATTTGGCAACTGCCGAAAAATCCTGCCTCCATTCCGCTAAAAAGCTCAATTCTTTAATTGCATCTTGTTTTTCTAAGACCTTTTCAATGCTGTTTTCAGTTAACAAGTCTGCCAGGGTTTGGCCGCCTTCCGACAGGGATGTTCGGTTGCAATATTGGTAAAAAGATCCCTTGCCGAAAAGATCTATATCCTGACTATAAAAATGTCCTTGGTCTGAGAATTCATTTCCATCCGGGAGCTGATAAAATTTCCGCTCCAATACCTGCAGCTC
>NZ_JBATGR010000161.1:0-7101 GCF_049665975.1 Eudoraea sp. | reverse complement strand
TTTATTGCAGTTAAACTTGTTTTTTCGGTACTTTGTCGATGATTTAACCCCACAAATCAACCCCTTTATGAAACTAAGAAGTATTGTTGTTGATGATTCATCTATGCAACGTATGGCAGTTGCAAAGTTAGTTAACAATCATCCTAACCTGGCACTAGTAGCTGATTATAGTAATGCTATTGAAGCGAAAAACGGTATCAAGAATAATGAAATCGATTTAATTTTTCTTGATGTAGAAATGCCAATCATTAGCGGTTTTGACTTATTGGAATCCTTAGAGAATAGTCCTCAGGTGATTTTAATAACAGGTAAACCAGATTATGCTTTAAAAGCATTTGATTATGATGTAACCGATTATCTCCACAAACCTATTACAATGGCTCGTTTTGATGCTTCTGTTAAAAGAGCAGTCGCCAAATATGAGCAGATGAATAAGGTGAATGAAGATGAAGAACATATTTTTGTTAAGAGCAATCTTAAGAAAAGAAAGGTTATCCTTAATGAAATAAAGTGGATAGAAGCCCTGGGTGACTATATAAAATTGGTTACCGATGAAGCTAACATTGTTATTCTTTCAACTATGAAGGCTTTCGAAAAACAATTACCTGAAGATAAATTTTTGAGAATTCACAAGTCTTATATTGTAAATCTTGAAAAAATAGAGAAATTCAATAGTAAGAATGTTGAGGTAAGTGGCAGGTCTATTCCATTGAGTAGAAATAAAAAAACAGAATTGGCGGAAGCATTAAGCAATGTCTAATTACATATAATCTACATTGTAGATTATACGTACGCCTTTGAACTGAGAAACAGCATCAAAAGAATTTTGAATTTTTTTGATGTTTTTTTTTGTTTTTTGAAGAGGCACGCCTTTGGGAATCTTAATCAAAACATGTTTTATGTATTGATTGCGTATTCGTGCAACCGGTGGGAATTCCGGGCCTAATACTTTAATTTCACTGGCATTGCGGAGGGCTTTTGCAAACCAGGCAGAGGCTTCATTTAATTTATTGTACTCTTTGTGTTTAAAGCTAATTCTTATAATTCTATTGATCGGCGGGTATTTATACTGCTCCCTTTCATACAATTGTTCCTGAAACATACCTTCAAAATCTCCCGTGGTAACCTGTTTAAGTATCTGATGGTAAGGGTTGAAAGTTTGAATTATTACTTTACCTCTTTTTTTAGTTCGGCCGGCTCTCCCCGCTACCTGAGTTAGTAACTGATAGGTTCGCTCATGTGCCCTGAAATCGGGAAAATTCAAAAGTGCATCCGCATTCATAATCCCCACAAGATTTACATTTCTAAAATCAAGGCCTTTGGTAAGCATTTGGGTCCCTACCAATATATCCATTTCCTGATTTTCGAAGGCATGAATAATTTTAGCATGTGCATGTTTACCCCTCGTAGTGTCCAGATCCATACGGCCTACTTTGGCAGATGGAAAAATCGTATTTAATTCCTGTTCTACCTGTTCTGTACCAAAGCCTTTGGTGTCTAATGTATTGCTGCCGCAAGCCAAACAGTTATTTGGAATAACAATATGATGTCCGCAATAATGGCATCTTAATTGTTTTCTTTGTTTATGATATGTTAAACTCACATCGCAATTGGGACACTGAGGGGAATGCCCACATGTAGTACATTCCAAAATCGGAGCATAACCCCGTCTGTTCTGAAACAAAATTACTTGCTCCCCCTCGTTTAGTGTTTCTGTAATCTCTTCTAATAGACGTTCAGAAAAATGGCCCTTCATTCGTTTTTTCCGATGCTGCACCTTGATATCTACTAATTCTATTTCGGGCATTAAAACATTCCCAAACCTTCTGTCTATTTGTGCATATCCGTATTTTGTTGTTTGTGCATTTTGGTAACTCTCTATGCTTGGTGTTGCAGAACCCAATAGCACCTTACTATTAAATAAGCCTGCGAGAACAATTGCAGCGTCTCTGGCATGATATCGTGGTGCAGGATCATACTGTTTAAATGAAGTTTCATGTTCCTCATCTATAATTATCAGGCCTAAGTTTGCAAAAGGTAGAAACAAGGCAGATCGAGCCCCGATAATTAGCTGTGCTTTTGGTTTATTATCTAAAACATTTTTCCAAACCTCCACCTTTTCCTGCATATTGTATTTGGAATGAAAAACTGAAATTGCGGAGCCAAAATATTCCTGTAATCTTGAAATGAGTTGTGTGGTAATCGCAATTTCCGGAACCAGATATAATGCTTGTTTTCCCTCACTCAAACACTCTGCTATGAGTTGCACATATACCTCAGTCTTACCCGATGAAGTAACCCCTTTAAGGAGCGTAACTTTATTCTTATCTAAGCTTTGTCTAATTGCATTTAATGCAGTAACCTGGTATTCATTCAATTCTTTTGGAGGCTCAAGTTCTTTACGTCCTTTAAATGTAACCCGATCTGTTTGAATGAAATATTCTTCCAGGACTTCTTTATTTATTAATGCGCGTATTATGGCCCGGCTCGATTTACTTTCAATTTCTAATTCATCGAGTTTTATTGGTTTTTTTTTTGTTGCCTGTAGATGAAATAATGAAAGCACAACCTGGCTTTGTTTAGGTGCTCTGGTAAGGGAATTCAATAAAACCTCGAGTTCAACCTCGGAATTATATCTCTGACCCAACCGAATATAACGTACCATTTTTGGCCTATACTGTTCATGAATTTCTTCTTTTAGTACGATGGCATTAATTTTAATAAGTCTGTTGAGAATAGGGAGAATATTCTTTTTTTCGACAATTTCCTTAATATCATTAACACGAAGGATATTTTGGTATTTCAGAGCCTCATAGACCAAAAACTCATCATCCTTTAAAAGATCTTCATCAATTATGGTATCATTATTTGGTAAAATAAGAGTTTCACTTTCCAGCAATAGTGCACTTGGAATTGCACTTCTGAATACTTCGCCCAAAGTGCACATATAATAGTCCGCTATCCACTGCCAATGTTTCAATTGAATTGATGTCACAATAGGTTGTTCATCTAATATATCGTGTATTGCTTTAGCTTCATACACCATAGGTGGCCTGTTATGGAGCTCAACAACGAGAGCGGTATAAAGTTTAGACTTCCCAAATGGCACGGCTACCCGCATTCCCAATTTTAATTGCGATGCTTCATACTCTGAAATGCGATATGTAAAATGCTTTTCCAAAGGAATGGGTAGTATGACATTTATATAGATTTCCATTACATTACACTATCTTTTTTTTAAGCTTAAACCTTATTACTGATGTTTTTTTCTAAGATAATTAAGCGTCGCATTCAGCTCAAATCCGAGTAGCAGAATAATGGAATTCAGCCATATATAAAACATAAGAATTAACAATCCCGCCAGGGCTCCATATAATTCGTTATATCTTGAAAAGTTGTCGATATAAATCCCGAACAAAAAGGAAGTTAAGAAAAATAACAAAGTAGTCATTAAGGCGCCATAAGAAAAGAATTTAGCTTGTCTACCTTCCCTTGTACCGAAATAGTATAAGATAGCCGTGGTAAGATAGGAAAGGAGAATAAAAAACAATGTTTTACCAATTCGTGCTCCTACAATATCATTTTCTGAAAGATCATATCCTCTTGTTTGGGCTGCCCATTCGCTTAAATATTCCAGAATATAGAACTCAAAGTATATATAGCCAACCGCACCAAAGATCAATAAAACAGAAAGAAGAAATCCTACCATCATTGCAAAGGCATACTGCTTAAAGAAATTCCTGGTTAGGTTTATGTGGTAAGAATCTTCAAAACCACCAAAAATAGCACTAACGCCATTGGTCATTAAAAAAATGGACAAAATAAACGCCGAAGACAGCAATCCGCCACTTTGCTGATCTTTTATCTGATAGTAAATTACTTCAAAATATTCGCCTGTGGCAGTCGGTAAAAAAGATTCCAGAAAATCAAGAAATTGGCTATCAAAATTTTCATTACCTACACTAACATAAGGTATAATAAAAGGGATTAATGTAAATAAAAAAATAAGTAAGGGAAAAAGAGCCACAAAAAGGCTGAATGCAATAGAACTTGCCCGGGTTGAAAACGCGCCCTGAACTATACCTGTAATATACATTTCTACAAGATCATAGAGAGAGAGTCCTTCAAAGGCCGGGAGTTTAACTTTTTTAAGTAGTCTGACCAGCCAATTGACTACAGGAATCTTGTCCAGTTTTCTTTCTATTTCCTCCGACATCTAAATTGCTTTAAGACTTAGGTCTTTGTTATATACTGAATGTGTTAAAGCACCTGAAGAAATATAATCAACACCACATTCGGCATACTTTCTAATTGTATTCTCATTTATTCCACCTGATGATTCAGTCAAACAATTTTTCCCGATGAGCGCCACTGCTTTTCTTGTATCCTCGTAGCTAAAATTATCGAGAAGAATCCTAAAAACACCTGGAGATTGCAGAATTTCCTCCACTTCTAATAGATTTCTGGCTTCCACAATAATTTTCAAATTCTTTTTCGATTCCTTTAAATAGCGCTTGGTTTTTTCAATTGACTTAGTAATGCCTCCTGCAAAGTCTATATGGTTATCTTTCAGCATAATCATATCGTACAAAGCAAACCTGTGATTCTCTCCTCCTCCAATGGTTACAGCCCACTTTTCAAGCGCTCGAATTCCGGGGGTGGTTTTCCGGGTGTCCAGGATTTTTGTTTTGGTCCCCTCAAGTAGTGAAACAAAATAATTAGTTTTTGTAGCTATGGCACTCATCCGCTGCATGGCATTTAAAACAAGTCGCTCTGCTTTTAAAATAGACTGAGATCTTCCTTCTATATAAAATGCCACATCCCCAAAATTTACCTGTTGGCCATCTTTCAATAGGATTTCCATTTTTAAATCCTTATCCACATAATTAAAAGTCTGTCGGGCAAATTCAACACCCGCTAATATACATTCATCCTTTACTAATAGTTTAGCCTTGCCCAATGCATTAGACGGAATACAAGCGAGTGAACTGTGATCTCCATCTCCTATATCCTCCCTAATGGCATTTTCTATTATTAAAGATATCTCCTTTTGGAATTGTTCTTCTGATATCATTTTTGCAACTTGTAGGGCACTAAATTAGTAAAAACATATGCCAATAAAGAAATTCAATTTCCTTAAAATTATAACTTAGATATATGAGGATAAAACTTCTTGCAATAGGAAAAACAGATAGTGGAGAGTTACAGAAGCTGATAGATGTTTATCTGAAGAGATTGAAACACTATGTAAAATTCGAATTGGCCGTTTTACCTGATATTAAAAACACCAAAAACCTATCTGTTTCTGATCAAATGGACAAGGAGGCTGAATTAATCCTAAAACATCTTGACAGCACGGATACTTTTTTTTTATTGGACGAAAATGGCAAGGAATACACCTCTGAAGGATTTGCCAATCAATTGCAAAAGCAAATGAATTCGGGCATTAAAGAATGGGTTTTGGTTATAGGTGGCCCCTACGGCTTTAGCGATTCTATTAAACAAAAAGCAAATGGTCAATTAAGTCTCTCAAAAATGACATTCTCACATCAAATGGTCCGCTTATTTATTGTTGAACAAATTTACAGGGCATTTACCATTCTGAGAAATGAACCTTATCATCATAAGTAATGACATAATCATTATAATAAGCTACATATCAAAAAGCAGTTTAATATAAAACTCTAAACTTAATAGTGTTTTCTACTTTTTTGAGCGCTTTAATTACCTCTTTATTATAATCCCGGTCAAGATCAGTGATCACATAACCTACATCACTATCAGTTGAAAGGTATTGTCCGGAAATATTCATCTCATAAGTCGCCAGAACCTCATTAATTTTGGCCATAATTCCCGGAACATTTCTATGAATGTGTAAGAACCTATGAGCCTGATTCTGTTTGGGCAAACGAATATTCGGGAAATTGACTGCATCAACAGTATTGCCAGAGTTGATATAATACATAATCTTGTTAGGCACGAAATCGGCAATATTTCTCTGTGCTTCCTCCGTACTACCCCCAATATGGGGAGTTAGAATAACATTGGGGATTCCATGTAATTCTGAGGCAAAGGATCCATTAGACTTTGGTTCTATGGGAAAAACGTCTATTGCTGCGCCACGTAGTTTGCCACTTTTAAGAGCTTTTACCAGGGCTTGTATCTCCACTACAAAACCTCTTGAAAGATTTAAAAGCATGGCACCCTCACGCATTTGGTTTATTTCGCGCTCCCCTATGAAATTTATATTGGCCTTATTGTCATCCAGGTGCAAGGAAACCGCGTCTGAAACATTTAATAAATCTTCAAGTGTTTCGCATTTTACCGCATTACCCATTGCTAATCTGTCCTCAATATCATAATAATAAACCCGCATCCCAATGGCTTCAGCAAGCACAGACAATTGTTTGCCTATATTACCATACCCTACAATTCCGAGGTTCTTTCCCCGAATCTCTTTAGAATTTACAGCTGTTTTATTCCATACACCATTATGTAATTCATTGCTTCTAGGAAAAACATTTCGAAATAACATAATAATTTGCCCGATAGCCAATTCAACAACAGACCTCGTATTGCTATATGGCGCGTTAAAAACCACTACTCCTTTCTTTTTACAATAATCCAAATCTATCTGAGTCGTCCCAATACAAAAGGCTCCTACCACCAATAATTTATTTGCAGCATCTAAAACCTTAGGAGTAAGTTTTGTTTTGGAACGGATTCCCAGGACATGCACTCCCTTTATCTTTTCAATAAGTTCATCTTCCGATAAACTTTGTTCTACGAGCTCCACTGAGAAACCATCTTCCTAAAGATTATCAAAAGCAGCCGGATGCACATTTTCCAGCAAAAGTATCTTTATTCTGTTTTTTGGATAAGAAAGGCTTCTTGGCAGGTCATTAATAAATAAAAACTCATCCAGATTTGGCGCAACATGGTCTGCATTATCAGCCGCTTTATCCCGATGGACGTTTTCAGTATAGGCGAAAAATTTATGAGCAATGCCTGCTTCCCGCATAACATAATCACTATACCCATCCCCTATTACCTGTACTTCACCTTCAAGATCTAACTGCTTTAAACATTCAATTTTACCAT
>NZ_JBATGR010000160.1:0-25536 GCF_049665975.1 Eudoraea sp. | reverse complement strand
GCATATGTATATGTGTAAGCGAAAAGATGGGCCGTAAAACGCTATGCAACTTCCTTTAAAGATAGTAAATTCTAAGTTTGTTGAAATTATCTAAAAGTAAAACTGTATAGATTGTTGCTATTTACGCTTAGATTGGGCATTAAAAAGTATGGATGCCTATTTGTCTTAGCCACTTTTAATTTTAGTTATCTACTGAAAGTTTTTTAATTCGATCCTATTTCAGTGACTACCTATTAATGTTTGTGGCTTTCACTATAATGTTCCTTCAGAAGATCCCTCCCAAAATCATTCGTAAGATCCCTTACTGCCGTATGCACATGATTGGCATTATTTTGTGTATTATCATATTCTATTAGAATCTCAGGACTTTGAATCCTGTAGTAATGACCTTTTCCTGGTGTTAAACTACCTGCCCATGCAAATGACAGATTTTCCATTCCTGATGCATTTATTTTGTCCAAGAGCGAATTGGAAAACCTGGATTCATAATTGTCCAAATAAACCATAAGTAACTTTTCCAAAGCTTTTTTTTGATCCTTATTTAAATCAGCATAGGAAATACCCAAAGGATCAAGATTTGTCACTTCCTGTTTATTAGTGGTGAAAATTTCCCTTGGTGCTTCTTCAGAAAAGAGCGCTTTACCTAACTGCTCTTTTGATAGGGAATTTACCATAGCAAAACCTAATTCACTCTCCATTTTTAAAACCTCTTTACCTTTTTGTTTCCCTTCGCGAACTATAGCCGGGTTAGATCCGAGAAACGATGGAGTAGAGGAAACAATCTTACCGCTTGAACCAACAAAATTAAAGGAAATATGATGTCCTTCAAACCGCCAACCCCAAAACTGCTCTGTTGCAGGATCATTAAACACGCAAAAATGATAATTCAGCGCATCACGACCTGAGCCATCTGGCATTTTGAAATTGCCTCCTTCAAGTTCCAGCAAAACATTTTCCAGTGCTATGATTTCTTTTGTTTTTCGAAACCCCTCAGCACTCAATGACGCTCTTAGCAAGGCCATTGCCGCCTGTTTTTGTTCATCATTAAAGTCGTGAAAAGTTGGCCCCTTTCTTATTATTGGGATGAAATTAAAATTTAACCGTTCCTCGCTGTCCAAAGTAAAAATTGTCTTTGACTTTAATTCCGGATCCAGAGTGTTTAAAAAATCAGTCGCCAGAGCATTTAGTCCTTGTGCGGATGCAATGGCCACAACAAGGTTACATCCAACCAGTAAAAAAATTGATTTTAATTTCATCACCTCTTTATTTTATTAGAATAGTTTCCATGTTGACTGTATTTGTTAATTTTCCCGGTTTCATCTCGCTCAAACACTATCATCTCTCCGGGTTCTTCGTCCTTTCTTATTTTTTGAAAACGATCTCCCTGCACATGCTTAAGGAAAACCATAGATTTGGCAGGAGATTGAGATGGTAGCCTTAATAGTACCAGCTTACCTTCCCAGCTTGAAATATAACTTTCACTTCCCCATGGTTGATTACTGTAATAACCGGTATAATCGGTCAAATCTATTTTTGAAGTTTCAACTACTTTACTTTTTTTAGATTCGTCTTTCACCTTATTGAGAATAGCATGCATGGCTATGGCATATTTATGGGGATTTGTACCATTGGCATTAATCATGACAGTATAAGCCATTTTAGATTTTGGATTTATCTGTATCCCAGATCTATAGCCGGGACAGCTGCCTCCATGGGAAACCCATTTTGTTCCGTCACTACCTTTATAAACTGAAAAACCCAATCCCCAGGTTGTTTTCCAATCCGGATCGGTCCAGTGTACCTGCTGCATATATTTAAGAGTGGAAGGTTTTATTATTTCTGTAATTGTTGAATCCATTAACCGAAATTGCCAGGAAGCAAATTTCCCCAGGTCCAGTACATTGGATGAGAATCCTGCAGCGGCACCGATTCCATTTGCCTGGAATAGTTTCACTTTTTGACGCTGCCCCTGCCTGTTTAAAGATGAATAACCAATAGCTAATTGACTTCCATATAAATTTTCAGGGAGTTGTGTTCGTGTATCGTTAAGCTGAAGGGGTTTTATAATTTGTTCTTCAACGTAGGTAGTAAAAGATATTCCGGAGACCTGTTCCACAATTTCACCCAATAGGGTAAGGCCAAGATTGCTATATTGAAAATAGGTCGATGCAGGGTACAAAGTCTCCTGATTGCCCAACTCTTTTTTGATTTCTTCCTGGGTGGGAAATGGAAAATCCGGGCCCGTCCAATACGGGAAATTGGCCTCTCTTGGTAAACCGGAGGAATGCGTTAATAAAGAGCGAACGGTAATGGGTCCGCTATCTGAATATTTCTGATCCAGGTTATACCAGGGTAAAAGATCACTCACTTTATCATCCAAACGTAGTTTGCCTTCATCATATAGTTTCATAATGGCGGTGGCGGTAAATAATTTTGAAATAGAACAGATACTGCAAATCGTATTTGTTTCGGTATTTACATCTGCTTCGATGTTTGCTTTACCAAAAGCACCAGACCAAATTATTTCCTGATCCTTGATTATTGCTGCAGAAATGCCCGGGAGTTTTTCATAATCTTTTTGGGCATCTAACCATACTTCAATGATTTTAAAGGCCTCTGAATAATCCTTTTTATTCTCTTGTGCGCTGGTATAGAAGTAAAAAATACAGATAACAGCAAAAAGTTTAAATTTCATACTACTTGTTGGTGATTAAGTTGGTTTATAAGAATTATTAATGTGGAAATCCTATTATTGCTTTGAATTTAGTTTATTTTTTTGGAAAGGCGCCAAAGAACGCTTAACTACTGGTCCTATAGTGCAGTCTCATCAATAAAAAGTCCCTGGTTAAGGTAGTAATTAAATTTGAAATTCCACGGCAGATTCTATAACTAAAGTAATAAACATAAATGGCAGAATTATCCTGATTATTTACCTTTTAAATTAGATAAAAATTCAACCAAATCTCTTAATTCCCTTTTAGATAATACCGAGCCCATAGGTGGCATTGCCGATGGCATATTATCTCGTTTCTTTATTCTTGACACCGAAATTTCCATAGGCTCTGCATCGGAAGTCCTGAGAATTATTTCCTCCTTGTTTTCTGCTGCAAGAATTCCCGATACCACCTGACCATCTTTAAGGGTTAACACCACAGATCCATATCCGGGAGCCAAACGGGCTCCGGGATCAATAAGGGATTGCAAAATTTCTTCCCTGCTTATTATATTCGCAATATTGTCCATAGGAGGGCCCACTTTCCCACCTGCTCCATCAAGTGCATGGCATCTTACGCATTGTGCCGCGGAATTATTCTTAAAGACATTCGCCCCCGGCCAATTTCTGCCACCATAAAGAGCTTCCTTATATGAATCTAAGGAATACCCACTATTTTTGAGTTTGCTCAAACTGCCAATCAAATCTTCTGAATGAGTTGATTCAACAGCCTCGATTAGATCCAGAATTACTCCGGGGTTCAGTTGCTTGTTCCCTGCTTTTTGAATCAGATTCATCAATGCATCCCCACTTTGATCCAGAGGCATTTCTGCTAAAGCGCTTATCATTGTTTGTTGCTCCCTAATAGATCCATTTTTAAAAATTGGATCTATTACTCCGGGTAGTTCATTTTTAGAAATATTTAACGCAGGGATCATGCTTACAGCGGCGGCGCGAACATTTTCATCTTTGTCGCGCATTCCCCTTTTTACAATTGAGGCAATCGCATCGTCATGTAATTCTCCCAAAGCTTCTATCATGGCCACTCTTACTTCCGGTCTTCCGTCCTTAGTAAATATAGATTTTAGTTGAGAATTATATGTAGATATGCCCAGTGTTCCCAGAATTTTAGAAGTGCCGATAAGAATGTATGGATTTCTGTCTTTTAGAAATACCGGAATATCTCCCTGGATCTTTTGTTTAACAATATTTGAATCCCTACTAATCTCGCCTCTGTAGCGCCCATCTACCCTGTCTAAAACGGAAGGTGAGGCCCAGGTGCCTAAGGCTGCCAAGGCTTCTCCCCGGAGATCACCAGATACATCCGTTCTTTTTGCAAATGAAATAAGCATATCCAGCTCTCTTTCACCTCCAACCCGTAAGGCTGCATTAATACTTCTGCGAAGCAATGGTTCTGAAGTAAATCTTTCTTCTTGCAGAAGAGCTGCCAAGGCAGGCATGGCTTTAGGAATTGACCAGTCATCATTAATAGCCCTTGCAGCTTCTGTGACAATATATTCCTCTTCATCATTTAAAAACACAACTACTTTTGCACTTTCTAGCCGTCTCAAAACCAAGACTGCGGCAATTCGCAGACTTCTTTGCGGGCTCCTGGACAAAGCTACAAGAGGCTTTATTTCACCAATACGGCTCAATGCCAGTACAGCGGCATGACGTAAGTAAACATCTTCATCATTGTTAACGGCCAGAAAATTAATTAATGGTTCAACGGCTTCTTTGTATTCAATTCTTCCCAATGCCTGTGCTGCGAAGAAACGCACTCTTTCGTTTTCGTTTGTCAATAAAGAAATAAGTTTGTCACCCGCCTCCTTATATTTAATATCTCCGAGCACTTTTGCTGCCTGGGCTATAATTTCTGGATCCTCATCATCCAATAAATCCATTAAAGGTTGGGCCTTCCTTTTATTATCTGAAGCAATCTGGCCAATTGCCCAAATTGCATGTATTCTTGCGAATTGGTTTTTATCTTCCAGTATTACGTCTTTTAATGCCCTATATCCCCAAAAAGTTCTTTCCGCAAGCTCAAATTGCGCCTTTTTTCTTATACGCATATCCGGATAAGCCAGTAGTTCAACAAGATCATCGGCAGATAGATCCTCATATTCCAGGGTCATAAGCCTTTGTGTCTCGAGTCTTTGTTCTTTTAAATCGTTTTTTGAATCCTCAACGTCTAATTTCCAGACTCGTCCATAATTTTTTGTTCCCCAACCGTTAATCCAATCAGCCAGGTACAGGGCGCCATCAGGCCCGAATTGTAAACCAGTAGGTAATACACCACTTAAGACATCTAATTCCTTTTCCAGATCAAAGGAGGCCCCTTTTGGTTTTAAACTGAAGGACCAGATATGTGAAAGCGCAGGATCTCCCACAAATTCAACAAGAAAAAATTGATTCAGCCAGTCCTTTCCAAGGGCCGTACCCGGGTTATAAACCATCCCAGTAGGGCCATTATGGTAATTGGCAATTGGAGGAATAATATAGGCCGCCTGTCCATCCCAGCGGGGGAGATATAACTTTTCATCCATCCACACTTTATAATTATTGTTCTTAGGATCTGTATATTTCCCATATTGCCAGTTTGATCGCCATCCGGCATCCGAACCTTCAACGATATGAACAAGTCGCTCGCTTTCTCCTCTATGGTCCCCATCATTATCCGAAGAAATTAAATTACCATAAGCGTCAAAAACAAATTCGTGCGTATTGCGTAGTCCTCTTGCAAATACCTCAAAGTTGGTACCGTCAGGATTACATCGGACAATCATACCCTGATTCGGATAATGAAGTGTATCACCTTCTACTGTAGTGATACTAGCACCAATATCGCCAATTCCCCAATAAATTTTACCATCGGGGCCTTCTATTGCTCCAGACATCCCGTGGGCTCCAAATCCAATATGCACTGCGAAACCATGCGCAATTGAAGTTTTCTTATCCATAACACCATCACCATTAGTATCCTCTACCCGCCACATATCGGGCCCTATACCAACAAAAATATCATCGTCTCGTACCAGTAAGGCGCCTGCGACATCTGTAATTTCTTCATTAAAATCTTCCAAAATACGTCTCGAAATATCTGCAATACCATCCTTATTTGTGTCTTCCAGTTTCCATATTTCATCTTTTTCAACCGTGAGATCCCTCCAGTCGTGAATACTATCCTTGTTTAGATCGGGGAACCATTCATTTTCTTCGCTCAGCTCAGGGGCGAAGGTTTTACGTAAAAAAGCACGTCTGTCTTCAACAGTTTGCAAACCAATGGAGGCCGTCATCCAATCCTGGTGTCCCCTGATATCAAATTCGGAATTTTTTTGTCTGTTGGTTCTTGTTAAATATACATTGCCTTCATCATCTATATCAATGGCAATAGGATCGGGAGCTAATGAATCTGATGCCCATAAGTCCAATCTTAATCCGTCTGCCAAATTTGGCGAAATATACTCCTGACTTGCATCGACTAATGTTGTGGAGGATAAGGAATCCAATACATAAGTCAATGGAGTTTCCTTTGGGATTTTAGACTTCTGACTACATGAATGTGCCAATAAGCCTATTATAATTAATGTCATTAAATATGAAAGGGGCCTGCTTGAAATCATTATTAATTTAATTAAATGGATTACAATAGAACATGACTATTTTTTCTTTGCAAGGACACAAAGAGATTCAATATGGTTATTTAATTTATTCAGTGTTTGTGCTAGTTTTTTGATTTGCTCCTGGGCTTCCGGCCATTCTTTTTGCTCTACAGCTTCCCGAACACCAGGTAAGGTTTTAACTCCATAACCAGTATAGAAGCCCGGCGCATAAATCTGATGCTTGTACCATGATCTTCTGGGTAAACCAGAGTCATCAGTTAATGCAAGTTCCGAGTGCATCAATTTCTTATTCAATATTTCGAGTTCACTATCAGAAAGTGAATTCAAATTTATTGCATTGAATAAAGCAATTGTAGCTCCGAGGCTAGTCATACTATTTTGAATTGGTGTAAAATCCAGGAAAGGAATACTCTCTTTTTTCTTGGGTTCAAAATAGGGTTTTGTTGGGTCTGAGGCGAGATAAAAAGCATTTTCACCGATCAACTTGTTATGTTTTTCCACCACTTTTCTCATTGTTTCACAAGACTTCATAATTTCTTCAAGGTAGGTTGATACTGTCTCATACAAGGGGTCAAAAGCGAAGGGTAAAATATCGGCATTGGCGAGCCGTAATACAATTCTGCCCGCAGTCTTTGCCAGAGCTGCCCCGTAAGCAAAGTCTGGATCCTTAAAGCGCTTATAATGGGTATAGGTATCGTAGATTGTATGGTATTCTCCGCCCGCATTTTCACCGCCAAAGCCTAAATTCAATGAAGCAATCCCTGCATGTTGAATAAAGGGCGTGTAATCAGATCCTGATCCCAGGGCATAAAGCTTAAATTTATTGTTTCCCCCATTAACCATGTCCCTTGCAATTTTTCTTTCCTTTATTGAGACACCTTTCTGAGGATCTGTAACGGCATTAGCTACTTCGCTTACCAGGGTTTGCAAAGTATGGGATCCCCCGGCATTGAAAAAACCTCTACCATTCCCATCGGTATTAATGTAGGCAACAGCTTTCTTCTGAAGTTCTTCTTTATGATGTTCTACCCATTCTGTTGAGCCAATCAGTCCCGGTTCCTCAGCATCCCATGCGCAGTACACAATAGTTCTTTTTGGGCGTTGCCCTTTTTTAGCTAATTCACCAACAACTCTCGCTTCCTCCATTAAAGCCACCATACCACTTACAGGATCGGCGGCTCCATGAACCCACGCATCATGATGGTTACCACGCAAAACCCATTCATTGGGAAATTCAGAACCTGCAAGGGTGGCTATGACATTGTAAGCCGGCTTTAATTGCCAGTCAAATTCCAGCTTTAGATGAACCTTTGCCGGTCCCGGTCCTATATGATAGGTAAGAGGTAATCCCCCTCGCCATGAAGCCGGAGCAACCGGACCTTGAAGCGCCTCCAACAATGGTGAGGCATCTTCATATGAAATTGGTAAAACAGGTATTTTTGTAATAGTTGGGGCATCTTTTCTGTCCAATCTATCCGCCTCTTCTGTTGCACCATAACCTGGGGTAAGCACATCTCCCGGATATAGTGGCATATCCATAACGGATCCTCGTTGTACGCCGGTTTTATTTTTAAAAGCCCCTTCGGGATAAACATCACCACGAACATAACCGTCATCCTCAGGGTCTGAATAAATGATACAACCAATAGCTCCCTTTTCAGCAGCTAACTTAGGTTTAATGCCGCGCCATGACCCGTAATATTTGGCGATAACTATTTTTCCTTTTACATCTATTCCCAGTTTTTCCAACTCTTCATAGTCTGCCGGAATCCCGTAATTTACAAATACCAGTTCTGCCTCAACATCGCCATCTGTAGAAAATGCGTTATAGCTGGGTAATAATTCTTCTCCTTGTTCCGTATAGGTATCACCTGCAACGGGCACAGCAGTTAATTTTGCGTTATAGTTCGTGGGTTCTGTTAATTCGAGAATTCTAACTTTTGGATAAGGAAAGAGGATCTGATAGGTTTCTATTTTTGCATCATAGCCCCAGGATTTGAATTGTTTTAACATCCATTCTGCATTTTCTTTTCCATATTCAGTACCAACATAATGTGGACGGGCGGCCATCTTTTTCATCCAGGAATCCAAATTACCGGTGGATATGTTGGACTCAAAGGCGGTTTCAAGATCTAATTGTTTTTTTACATTTTCAGGTTTAAACCCTGTAATATTCTGCGCATTCAGCGCCAGAACAGAAAGGGCTAAAAGGATCGCGAGGTACTGTTTTTTCATATAGTTTTTAAAGTATTTATTTATTAGTCATATTAACAAACTAATTTGTATGTATTGGAGATATTCCAATTAAACCAACTATTCCAACGTTATCTTATCAAGATATAATTCAAAGGCTTCGTTTTTTTTATTGCCAATTAAGATTGCAAATTGCTCCATATATTCGCCAGAATAATTGGGAAGATCTAGTTTATTTCCACGAAATGACGGAATCATTTCCGAAAACATAATTTCCAAAGTCTGCCATTCTCCATTAGTTTTAATATAGGCGATATATGAATAATAATCTGAAATTCTGGTTTTAACCCTTATCTGATATTGTTTACCATCTCCTTTAAGACGCAAAGTTATCTTCTTAAAACTGCTTACAAATTTAGATTCGAAATTGTAGCGTACGGAAGAGAAACCACCATTGTTTTCAAGAGATACATTTCCGGTAAAAAAACCATATCCGCGGTCATCAACTGAGAATTTCCCTTTTGAAAGTCCTCCCATAACACCATCATTCACCACAATCCAGTTTTGAATATTACTTTCTTTAGAGAAATCAAATAGAACAAAAGGTTCAGACATATTGAAAATGAAAATTACAAGAAACAAGAATCTCATGAATACCAGATTGGCGATTTTCTTCTTAAATATTTTTATAAGAAGACTTTACATAACAATTACTTTTTAATCCTTTAGCTCATTTTATCCTCGTCGATTTGGTTTTAATCACTAAGAGATCATTTTCTAAAAGTAGTGATAAAAATAAACTCAATATTTTTAAAAAATAACTCTATTTTGTCATTTTTTACATCTAAATAAGCAAATAGACAAGGCCACCAGGCAATCGTAAGATTCAGCTAAGCCTTCGTACAATAAAAATCTCCGCAATAAGAATATTAGGAACCCAACACAACCAGGCTATAATCTTGTAGGCCGGAATAAATTCCATATGCATTAAGCCCGTGAATAAAGGTAGATAAAGACGAAGTGCAACAGCGGCGAAACAAAGGGCATAACTTCTGATCATCCAACGCTGATGTGCATCAATATCTATTTTTTTTATACTTGTGTAGGCATTTGATGTTGTATAAAGCCAAAGTATGGCTAATCCTCCAAAACCAAGAGCAGGAATAATCCCTCCTGTCGCAAAAAATGCAATGCCCAATCCCGCAAAACCACTTAACAGGACAGCTCCAATATAAATTTTCCCTAATATCCTATGCAGGGCTAATCTTTTTATTCTCAATCTTTTATAAAATTGAGAAAATCCGGTTATCAGGGCAAGTCCGCCTAAAAAAATATGCGTATAAAAAGCGGCCAGATAGATAGAACTATTTAGTAGTGTCTCGGATTTTGATCCTAAAAGACTTTGTTCATAAGGAAGTCCAATAAATCGTAATGGATATAACCCAATGAAAATGGCAAATAACCCAAGAAAGAAATAACCAGTGTTGAGGCGTCCTTTTTTTAAATCCATATTATAATTTCAATCTAAGCTACATTGGGTTGATTTTACTACATAGTTCCCATGATTTAAGTTTACGATAATATTGTCATATTTACAAAAATCAATTCTTTTATAGCCTCCTGTCTTGTCTAAGTATATTTTTATAGTTTTAACGCTCAAAATAAGATATATCTAAAAAGGAGGAATTATGTTTTACTTTCTAATGGATCTGCTGGGCACCGTAGCTTTTGCAATATCTGGGGTACTTGTTGCTATGGATAAACGCCTGGACCTGTTCGGGGTATTTATTATAGCCTTTGTCACCGCTATTGGGGGTGGAACACTTAGAGATCTACTAATAGGGAATACTCCGGTAGCCTGGATGCTTGAATCTACATATATAGTTACCATTATTGGAACCGTTATCCTTGCCATTGTCTTCAGGGAGAAACTCCGATATTTAAGAAAATCATTATTTCTTTTTGATACTTTAGGAATTGGTTTGTATACCATGGTTGGAATAGAAAAAGGACTAAATGCCAACCTGCTTCCTGTAATGTGCATTATTTTAGGTACAATTACAGCTAGTTTTGGAGGTGTTATACGGGATATTTTGTGCAATGAAATACCTGTTATTTTTCGGAAGGAGATTTATGCGACCGCTTGCGTATTAGGCGGCCTAAGTTACTTCCTGCTTAGAAAGTTACCTTTAGGTGATGAATACGTTTATTTGGCGTCTATTCTAATTGTTATTGGTATTCGTTTAGTGGCGGTAAAATACAAAATTGCACTTCCCAGTGTATATAAGGCTCAATAATCACTCAACAATTTCTGCCTTTAGAATGTTGATATTTTGCATGGGCCAATCGCCACTATCAACTGGTTGCTGGTTGATTTTATCAACAACATCCATACCGCTAATAACTTTTCCAAAGGGTGTAAAATCACCATCTAAATGGTATGAACCGGGTTTTGTCACAACAATAAAAAATTCATAAGGAGAGGCCAGCATATGCGGGTTATCTATTTCACTGCTTGGCATAGAGATTGTTCCCCTATGGTGTTTATAGCCTTTTCTGGTATCAGGAGGCAGAAGGTATCTGCCTATTTCTTTGCGTTTTCTAGCGGTTTCCACATTGTCTGCATTACCTCCCTGAATGATAAAATCTTTTACAACTCTGTGGAACATAGTATTGTCAAAATATCCTTTTTTAGTCAGGTAAATGAAATTTGCCTTGTGATAAGGTACATTATCATATAGCTGTACTGTAAAGTTACCCAAACTGGTAGTAAGCTTTACTTTGGTAGTTTTTAGATTTTTTTGGTAATCAAAAAAGAAGTCTATAGCATTTTCTTCGGTGAGAATAAATGGATCCTTTTCATTAATTTCAGTAATTGAATCGGTTACAACAGAATCTGCTTTAACTGCCTTTGGCTTTATTTCTTTAGGGTTCGAAGCAGGGGATTGCTTGCATGCACCAAAAAAAAATAGTGGTAATATTGCAAGGCAGGTAAATTTTAAATAGGACATGAATTATACGGATTTTGCACTTCAGGTAGCAAAAATAAAAAAACTACCTCTTCCGGGGACATCTTCACACTATAAAATGGCTCCTGAAATTCGTATTCAGGAGTTAGAAGCAATAAAAAGGAAGAATACAAATCCAAAAAAGGCTGGTGTTGTTGCTTTATTTTATCCTGATGAAAGCCAGTTAACAAATTTATTACTCATTCTCCGAAATACCTATCCCGGGGTGCATTCCAATCAAATTGGGTTTCCCGGAGGGAAAGCTGAAAAAAAGGATAAAAATTTACTTGAAACGGCCTTACGTGAAACTCATGAAGAAGTTGGTGTAAAACCAGGGGATATTCAAATAATCAGAGCTTTAAGCGAAATTTATATACCGCCAAGCAATTTTGAGGTAAGACCCTACATAGGTTTATATGACAAAGGGCAAGCTTTTGTAAAACAGCAAGATGAAGTAGAAGAATTGGTAGAGGTGCCTCTGATTGATTTTATGGATGATTCCAAAATGATTACCCAGATTCTTACAACTTCTTACGCAGATAATATAAAGGTACCTGCCTTTAAATTAAAGGGTTATACCGTTTGGGGAGCAACGGCTATGATGCTTAGTGAAATCAAAGAACTTTTCAAACAGGTGTTATAAGGCATATTTTGTAGTTTTGTAGCCTATGGGCTTATTTAAGGAAAATCCGTTTGGACATATTTTATTTCTAAAGAAGTGGTTAATCCGCAGTTTGGGACTGATTACTCATCAGCGTTATAAAGGTTTTAATACTCTAGAAATAGAAGGTTCTGAAATAATCCGTAACCTTCCTGATACGAATGTATTATTTGTAAGTAATCACCAGACCTATTTTGCTGATGTGGTTGCTATGTTCCATGTATTTAATGCCAGTTTACACGGAAGGGATGATTCCATAAAAAATATAGGTTATTTATGGAACCCCAAATTGAATATTTATTATGTGGCCGCAGCGGAAACCATGAGAAAGAGTCTCTTAACAAAAATGTTCGCCTACGTAGGTTCCGTAAGTATAGAAAGAACCTGGCGTGCCGAAGGAAAGGAAGTCAACAGGCAGGTTAAGATGAGTGATATTTCAAATATCGGGATGGCTCTGAATGATGGCTGGGTCATCACTTTTCCTCAAGGGACGACTACGCCCTGGAAGCCCCTTCGAAAAGGCACGGCACATATTATTAAAAAGTACAAACCTGTGGTAGTACCGGTGGTAATAGATGGTTTCAGGAGGTCGTTTGATAAACAAGGCCTGCTTATTAAGAAAAAGGGTATTCTACAGTCTTTGGTTATTAAAGAACCATTGGAGATAGATTATGACAATGAATCTGTTGATTCCATCATTGAAAAACTTGAATATGCCATTGAACAACATCCTTCATTCTTAAAAGTGATTCCCGAAAAGGAATTGCAGGCATATGAAGAGAAAAACAAACAACGTAAATGGAGAGGTTAAACCTCCAGCTTCTTTAATTCGTTGTAATTTTTTCGCAGCCTGTTAAGTAGTATTCCATAAAGCAGTTTATAGAAAAACCAGATCAGGATCAATACAATGGCAATGGCCACAAGGACCATCCCAAATAACATTACCCAAAAAAGAGTCTCATTTCCTGACTGTGAAGCAGCTACTTTAATTTGTTCACTGCTTTCCCCATAGTTCAGATTACCGTACAGACTTACAATTAAGTAAGCTACAAATATTCCTATGTTAAACCAGACATATTGGGAGACTGTTCTTTTCACATTTAAAATGGTCTTCATTAATTTTTTTGAAGATTCTGTTAGGGATATGAGTTTATAATTAGAATAAAACTTATAAATAAAATAGATTAATACAATATAATTGATGATTGTAAGCGTGGTTGTTATTTCATAAATATGCCAGGTCTTTTCAAGTTCAAGAGACTCTTTACTATAGGAAATTAAATTAAGAACCGCCCAAAATACAAATTCGATTATACTTATGTAAAAGATCCATTTTACAGTAGATGACGACTTCTTTTTAATCATCCTGTAGATTTCGTCATATGACAATTTAGGATGATGTTCCCCCTTTTTTTGCCAATCCTTCTTTAGTAATTCTAATTCATCCATCATAACCTTAAGGATTAAGTATGGTTCTAAGTTTATTTTTAATACGGTTCATTTTAACTCTGGCATTTACCTCACTGATTCCCAGTGTCTCAGAAATTTCGCTGTAATCTTTGTCTTCCAGGTAAAGAAATACCAATGCCTTGTCAATATCTCCCAGCTGCCGCACTGCTTTATACATTAACTGAAGTTGTTGTTCCTCGGTGGCATCATATTCGTCTGTTTTAATTCTAAAAATAACTGAATCAAAATCCTGTGTTTTTATACTTCTTTTGGATTTCCGATACAGCGTTATCGCTGTATTAAGCGCAACTCGGTACATCCATGTACTGAATTTAGAATCTCCTCTGAATTTCGGGTAAGCTTTCCATAGCTGTATGGTTATTTCCTGAAAAAGATCGTTATGAGCATCCCTGTTTGTTGTGTATAAGCTACATACCTTGTGAACAATATTCTGATTGTTCTCAAGCTCCGTAACAAATTTGTGCTCCAGTTCTTTGTTCACGCTTAGGGTTGGTAGTGAATTATCTATTAGTAGTTTTTATTGCCGGATTGTTACAAGCTTTCTCATTTAATGTAAACAAATTTTTTCCTGGCCATGTAATACCTTTATTTTACAACTTTAGGTATAAGTTTGTTATTTTCTATAGTCCAGGGCAGGTGGCCTGTCTCCTAATAATGGGATATAAACAAAATCTGCCCCTCTCCGTTCTAAAAATTCCGCTTTCGCCTGCCTAATTAGCTCCTGATTGGCGAGTAGATCTATAGCTGTAAGTGTCAGAGTTTTTGCCGCGACCATCATTCCTTTTTTACCAATTGTTGTTCCCCCTGCGGCCACGGCCTGCCAGCTATGGGCAGGTGTTCCCGGTACCCAGGTTGCAGAACTCATCCCAACTGTAGGGACAGTAAAGCTTACATCACCTACATCTGTGGAACCAAAGGCCTTGGCCTCTGTTTTATAGGGTTGTATACTTTGGGCGGTTTCTAAATCAGCTTTGTCATATCCCATAGTTTTTGAAATCTTATCTGCAAATACTATTTCTTCTTCCGTGTATGTAATTCCTTCGACTTTGGTAAGATTGTCGTGCATTAATTTTTGTAAGGTAAGATTAGGCAAAAGTTCATGCGTACCGCCTATTAGTTCATAGTCCATTGTTGTTCCGGTACCTAATGCAGCTCCTTCGGCAGCCTTTGTTATTCGATCAAAAATATTAAGCACCACATCCCTTTTACCATGACGGGCATAATAGTAAACTTCTGCAAAATCGGGTACAACATTTGGTGCTTTACCACCACTTGTAATTACATAGTGAATTCTTGCTTTTTCAGGAATGTGTTCCCGCATCATATTTACCATTGCGTTCATGGCCTCTACCCCATCAAGGGCAGAACGCCCTTTTTCTGGAGAAGCTGCCGCATGGGCTGAAATCCCATAAAATCTAAATTTAGCAGATTTATTCGCTAGTGCAGCACCAGCACTTGCAGCATTCTGTGCTCCTGGATGCCAGTGGAGGGCTATGTCTACATCGTTGAATAATCCATCCCGGACCATATAAACTTTGCCAGAGCCACCCTCTTCGGCGGGACAGCCATAAAAGCGAATTGTTCCTTTTGTATTACTAGCTTTCATCCAATCTTTTACTGCAATTGCAGCAGCTGCAGAAGCAGTACCAAAAAGATGATGACCACATCCATGGCCTGCAGCCATATTGGCTGATGCCCTCTCCGGAACTGCCTTTTGTGACAAGCCAGGGAGTGCGTCATATTCACCTAAAATAGCAATTATAGGGGCACCACTCCCGTATTCAGCGATACATGCGGTAGGAATACCTGCGACACCTTTTTTAATCGTAAAACCCTCATCACTCATTGTTTTTTGCAGCAGTGCGGAACTCTTTTCTTCCAGGTATCCCATTTCCGCAAATTCCCAAATATTCTGCGCTATATCTCCGTAAGCTTCAGATTTCTTATTTAATTTCAAGAGGACTTCGTCTTTGGTATCCTGGGCCTTCAGAGAATTTGTACAAAACATAATTAATAAAGCAAGAAATACTACTTTTCGCATGATTTATATTTTTGATTTTCGAGATAAATATAGTCAAACGCAAAACTTTTGAGGTAATCATACTAAGAAATCATGAGATATTGTAATATATAGTTCCAACTCCAAAAGTATAACTTGTTAATCTTAAACAAATAACTACTTCATTTACAGATATAAAACCTTTGATTTGAAGGAAAAGAAAAGGTGGTAACTAGTTTTGTCTTGGATGAAATCTGTTCACCACTTCGGCCAGATGTGTTCTGTCTAAATGCATATAAACCTCCGTAGTGGTAATACTTTCATGGCCTAACATTTGCTGGATGGCACGCAGGTCGGCTCCATTTTCCAATAAATGTGTTGCAAATGAATGTCTGAAAGTATGTGGACTTATACTTTTCGAAAGTCCAATTTTGATAGCTAGTTGTTTGATGATTGTAAAAAGCATAGCCCGGGTAAGTTGCTTTCCTCTTCGGTTGAGAAATAAAATATCTTCAAATCCCTTCTGAATTTTTTGATGACTGCGAACCTGTTTGTGGTAGATGTTGATATATTTTTTATTTACATCACTAATTGGAACAAAACGCTGCTTATCTCCCTTCCCGGTCACTTTAATAAAATCTTCTTCAAAAAACAGATCCGATATCCTGAGTCCGGTCAATTCCGATACTCTAAGTCCACATCCATATAGTGTCTCCAACATGGCTCTGTTACGCTCTCCTTCGGGTTTAGATAAATCAATAGCTTTGATAAGACTGTTTATTTCTTCAGTTGAAAGGGTATCAGGGAGTTTTCGGCCTATTTTTGGAGATTCTATTAAATCTAATGGAGTATCTTTTCGGTAATCCTCAAAAACTAAATAATTAAAAAAACTTTTTAGTCCGGAAATTATGCGGGCCTGGGATCTTGGACCCACCTCTTTGGCCACTTCATAGATAAAAAGTTGTAATGTTTCACGATCAAGGGAGATAGGGGTTTTATCTATTCCCTTATTTTTCAGGAATAATTTTAATTTTTCAACATCCCTTATATAATTGCTAATGGAATTAGCCGCTAAACCTCTTTCTATCTTTAAATAGTATTCAAAATCTGTTATGGCCTGATTCCAATTCATACTATAAAGATATTGCTTGTTTCTCTTAATTTTATGTTTCGAGTTTTATTATCCTTTCAATTCAGTTTTACGGCTTGTAAAAGAGGCGGTTTAACTATTTTTATAATAGCTATGAATTAGCTGATAAAATGGCTAAAATACTATTAAAGGCGAAGCGCACTTCAAGTGCTTTTTTTGCACTATACATTTTATTACTTTTAACCTCATGAAAATTATAATTATTAACGGGCCTAATCTTAACCTTTTGGGAAAAAGAGAACCCGAAGTATATGGCAGTAAAACCTTTGATTCCTACTTAAAGGAACTTCAGTCAAAATTTAGCGAACTACAGCTGGAATATTATCAATCCAATATAGAAGGTGAACTCATAGATAAAATACAGGAAGTTGGTTTTTCTTATGACGGGATCATACTTAACGCAGCTGCCTATACCCATACTTCTGTGGGTTTGGGAGATGTTGTAAAAGCAGTCAACACTCCGGTAGTTGAAGTTCATATCTCCAATACTCACAAACGTGAAGACTTTAGACATGTTTCCTATATTTCTTCCGGTGCCAAAGGGGTTATTCTGGGTTTTGGATTGAAAAGTTATGAACTTGCAATCCTAAGTTTTTTATAGAGCTGAAAGAGGTTTGAGATATTTCTCTTCCATATAGAAAGTACCAAAAGGCAGGAGAGAGGCTAACACTAGTATAATTATTTTTTTAGGGGCTATTTTGCTTTCTATAGAAAAGATTAGACCAAAAATCATATAGGCAATAAATAGAAACCCATGTACATACCCAATGTATATATTGGGTTCTGCAATGTTTGCCCAATATTTCAATGGCATACTAAAACTAAATAAAAGCAAATAGGAAATACCTTCCAAAATAGCGCTAACTCGAAATGTTTTAAGCATCAAAATCTAATTGATTTTCTTTGTTAGAGGTGTATAACTTCACCATAGGCTTCTGCGACAGCTTCCATTACCGCCTCACTCATTGTAGGGTGCGGATGAACGGCCTTCAGTATTTCATGACCAGTTGTTTCTAATTTACGCGCAACCACGGCCTCTGCAATCATATCGGTTACACCGGCTCCTATCATATGGCAACCTAACCATTCGCCATATTTTGCATCAAAGATCACCTTCACAAAACCATCTGAATTCCCCGAAGCTTTTGCTTTACCACTTGCAGAGAAAGGAAATTTCCCAATTTTAAGTTCATAGCCTTTTTCTATAGCCTGTTTCTCTGTGAGACCTACAGACGCAATTTCTGGCATGCAGTAGGTGCAACCCGGAATATTACCATAGTCTAAAGGTTCAACATGCATTCCGGCTATTTTTTCTACACAAAGAATACCCTCGGCAGAAGCAACATGTGCCAGAGCTTGCCCGGCGGTAACATCACCAATAGCGTAATAACCTGGTATGTTGGTTAGGTAGAAATCATTTACAAGAATTTTATCTCTATCGGTAGCGATACCTACTTCCTCCAGACCAATATTTTCAATATTTGATTTAATGCCTACTGCAGAAAGTACTATATCGGCTTCCAGAATTTCTTCTCCTTTAAGGGTTTTTACGGTAGCTTTAACTCCTTCCCCGGAGGTGTCAACATGAGTAACTTCGGATGAGGTTTTAATTTTAACTCCAGCTTTCTTGAAACTGCGTTCCAGCTGTTTCGAAACATCTTCGTCTTCTACGGGAACAATATTTGGTAAAAATTCAACTACCGTTACCTCGGTACCCATAGCATTGTAGAAATAGGCAAATTCAATTCCTATGGCGCCACTCCCCACGACTATCATTTTCTTGGGTTGTTTCTCCAAAGTCATTGCCTTGCGGTAACCAATAATTTTTTTCCCATCCTGAGGTAAAGCCGGAAGTTCCCTGCTTCTGGCTCCTGTGGCAATAATTATATGTTCTGCACTATACTCTGTATCCTTACCTTCTGTATCTGTAACAACTACCTTCTTTCCGGGTGCCAATTTTCCAAAACCATTAATAACTTCAATCTTATTTTTCTTCATAAGAAATTGAACCCCTTTGCTCATTCCATCAGCCACATTTCTGCTTCGTTTTACAACTGCATCAAAGTCTTTATCCACTCCATCTACTTTTAGCCCGTAATCTCCGGCATGCTGTAAATATTCAAATACCTGGGCCGATTTTAATAAGGCTTTGGTAGGGATACATCCCCAATTTAAACATACACCTCCCAGATTCTCTTTTTCTACAATAGCAGTTTTAAATCCAAGTTGTGATGCTCTTATGGCGGTAACATAACCTCCAGGTCCACTCCCTAAAACAATAATATCGAATTTGCCCATTCCAGTATTTTTTGTGATTCAGATTTATGAGGTCGCAAAGTTACAAAACCAAATTGAAAGCTTTTAAACTTCGTTAAGAATCTTAAATTAATCCTTGAATTTTACTTTGTTAAATGCTTTTGATTGGCCTTTAGGAATGGAAAGTGACAGCCAGTTTTCACCTTTAATAGTCTTACCAAGTAGTACTATTTGACCGATGTGATAGGAATAATGCGCTAATTGCCTGTTTAGGGCCTGCGTAAGCGTATGAGGTTCGTTTCTTATTCTGATTTTATTTTCAAAATTCTCCGGATTTATTTGTTGGATGGCATCAAAAAGGCAATTCCAACCTTTTTCCCAGGCAACAAGCATTTCCTTTTTTGTTTTGTATGACTCCTCAAATTCTGAGTCCCTGTTTCTCCATTTTTTTTCACCATCTTCCGTTAGAAAGTTAGTCCACCTGCTAAGCATATTACCTGATATATGTTTTACTAGTACCGCGATGCTGTTACCTGAACCCTCATGTTTCCAATAAATATCTGAATCATCTAGTTGTATAAAGGTTTTGTCGCCAAGGGATTTATAGCGATTGCATTCAAATAATAAACTTTTGATGTAATCTGCCTGTAAATTCATCTTTTACTTTGCTTGTATCAAAACTTAAAATAGTTGTATTTATCAGATAGTGGTCTATTGCGCTTCAGGCACAAACTGCAGGGCAGCTCCGTTAATACAATGTCTCAGTCCTGTGGTTTCCCGGGGGCCGTCCTCAAATACATGACCAAGGTGACCTCCACAAACGGCACAATGTTCTTCTGTTCTTTTATATCCAATTTTGTAATCTACATCAAAGGCTACGTTCCCCTCAATTTCTCTGTCGAAACTTGGCCAGCCTGTACCCGAATCAAATTTGTATTCGCTTTTAAATAAAGCTGTTCCGCAGCCCACGCATACATATGTCCCTGCCATTTTATTTTTTAATAACTCACTGGATCCGGGATTTTCAGTACCGGCTTTTCTGAGAATATAAAATTGCATTTCCGTAAGTTCTTTACGCCATTCTTCTTCAGATTTAACAACTTTAAATGCCTCTTTTTGTTCTTCCCCTTTTTCCGTTACTGCTTCTTGTTCCTGTGAAACCCCTTTGCATCCCATGGAAATCAAAAGAATAATGCATACATACTTTTTCATACTACTTTATTTTTTTCTTTTTCTATTTTTTTTGACGGTTTTGAACTCAAAACCTTTCAAAGTTAAGGATAACTTCATAAAAAAAATCCCTGCTTTAAAATGGCAGGGATAGTTTTTCTTTAATTTATAGATAAGGCTACAATTGTATTCTGCTAATATCTGTGTCACTTATGTTTAAACTGCTCATAACCTCCTCAATATTTGAAGTATCCATTTTTGACGATTGGGCAAATTCAGCCGGAACAATAGCTATCCTAAACACCTGGTTATCTGTATCTCCAGGGGTAAGGGTTCCAAGGTCAAAATCTGATTCTAAAAAAACACTTACATCCAGAAAAGTAAAGTCATAATTATATTGGAGCAAACCCTGATTTAGAATGCGAGTTTGAGGTAGTAACCGCCAGATATCAAGGGGTTCTCCATTACCATCTTCCGCAACATCCCATAAAATGTAAACTAGTACAACATCAGATTCGAAAACCTCAACTGTCTGTGGGAATTCATAAAATAGAGAATAGTCATTTCCGGCATCAAAAGTACCTTCAATCTCAAGGACCTGGCCCAAAATATTAACTCCATCTGCGCCGTCTAGCCCATCAAAACCGGGAGGTCCGGGAGGTCCTGTCGGGCCTTCGCAGGACAAAATAATTAAAGATAAAAATGCGCCAAATAGTAGTGTAATATTTTTCATAATAGTAAATGTTTAATGATTAATATTTTTAGTTTGTCTTTTTAATTCTTTAAAATCTTACATATTGTCTTAACCCAGAAACAAAAAGCGTTCCAAAAATAGATTATACTAAAGGATTATCTTGTAATTCAGCAAAAATTGAAGCTTTGGGGTATTGTATTTCAGATAATTTCCTATTTTTAACAAAAACCCAACTAACTAATTATGATGTTAAGGCAACAACGTGTTGTAATTGAAAATATTAATCCTCAGCTTCAATGTGGAGCTTTTTTTATTAAGCGAGTTGTAGGAGAATCTGTTACGGTATATGCTGATGTTATAGGAGACGGACATGATATAATTCAGGCAGAACTTCAATACAAACACTCCTCGGAGAAATCTTTTAACACTGTACGTATGGAACACCTTGGCGACGATGTCTACAGGGTTTCCTTTAAAGTTCTTAAGCAGGGATTTTATACTTACAGAATTTCAGCCTGGGTAGATCATGCCCTAAACTGGCAGCATGGTATCGAGGCCAAGTTAAAGGACAATCAACATGTAAACAGTGAACTTCTGGACGGCGTTCAGCACTTACAAGTTCTGACTAAAACGATAAGTTCTGCTGATAAGAAGTATATAAATGGGTTAATTGAATCTTTTCAAAATGAAGATTTATATGAAAATGCTGTTAAAGAAGCAATTTCAGTTAAACTTCACAAGTTATTTGCTAAGAATCCCAATCGTTTTTTGGCTAATACAAGTGCGGACCTTCAGGTTTATGCAGACAGGTTAAAAGCAAATTTCAGTACCTGGTACGAATTTTTTCCGAGATCATCTTCCCCTGTGAATGGAAAACATGGCTCTTTTAATGATTGCGAGCGATTACTGCCTAAAATAGCTGATATGGGCTTCGATGTGCTTTATTTCCCCCCGATACATCCAATTGGAGAAGTTAACAGAAAAGGAAAAAATAACACTACAAATGCTTTGGAAGGAGATTCCGGAGTTCCATGGGCAATAGGTTCTAAGCTTGGGGGACATAAAGAAATTCATCCGGAATTAGGTACCGAGGAAGACTTTAAAAGTCTAATAAAAAAAGCAAAAGAACTGGATCTGGAAATTGCACTGGATTTAGCTTTTCAGGCAGCCCCTGATCATCCTTACATAACAAGTAACCCGGAATGGTTCAGAAAAAGACCTGACGGTACTATGCAGTATGCCGAGAATCCACCTAAGAAATATCAGGATATTGTAAATTTCTATTTTGAATCTCCTGCATTTAAAGAGCTATGGTCAGAACTGTTGGCGGTGACACTAAAATGGGTTGGTCTCGGAGTACAAATATTTCGAGTCGATAATCCTCATACCAAACCATATTATTTTTGGAATTGGTTAATTGCTGAGGTTAAAAAGAAACATCCCGATGTGCTTTTTTTAGCAGAAGCCTTTTCCAGGCCTAAGGTAATGCAGCAGCTGGCCAAGCAGGGATTTTCCCAGTCGTACACCTATTTTACATGGAGGGTTCATAAGCACGAAATAATAGAATATATGCTGGAGTTGACCCAAACAGAAATGAAGGAATATTACCGTCCTAATTTTTGGCCTAATACTCCGGATATTAATCCATATCATCTACAAGGGGCTAATGAGGCCATGCATATTGCCCGTTATGCTCTGGCGGCAACTTTATGTGGTAATATTGGAATATACGGGCCAGTTTTTGAGTATATGATTTCTGACGCCATGCCGGGAAAAGAAGAATATCTGAATTCGGAAAAATATGAGGTGAAATTTTGGGATTGGTCTGTTAAAAACAAATTAACGCTGATCATTACTCGTTTAAACCAGGCCAGGAAAAATCATGAAGCATTACAACAAACCAACAATATTAGGTTTTGCCACATTGAGAATCACCATCTTTTAGCATTCTATAAATGGAACGAAGATAAATCGGATGAAGTTTTGGTTATAATTAATCTTGACTCGCATTATTCGCAACGTGGAATGCTGCAGCTTCCCATTAGCGAATTATCCCTTAATATTGAGCAAGGGCTTACCGTGCATGATCTTGTCACTGACAATAGCTATCTTTGGTATGATGAGTGGAATTTTGTAGAATTGCACCCTTCATTGCCATTTCATTTGTTTCACATTAAAAATTAAGAATGTCCAAGAAAAAGCAGGACTCTATTTTACAGCCTCCCTACTCATTTAATGTGGCCTGGGAAAATTTATTGGATGATAAGAATTTTATAAAAGTATTTCTTTCCGATGTCCTTGAGGCCTATGTGGTTAAGCAAAGATGGTATGGGGGTAAAGCGAGTAAACTAAAATATATAGAGCTCCGAGAGTACTTCCGGATACAGCAGAAGGGTGAAGTATATTATGGATTATTGCTCGAAGTGAACTTTGAAGAAGCATTTTACCAGCATTATTTTTTACCCATTGCGTTTGTTACCGACGAGAATTTTGCTGAAAAAGAAAGAATACTGCCACTTAGTATTAACGGGCAAGAAGGTTTTATTATCGATGCGATAAACCTTGAAGCTTTCAGGAAATTAGTTTTTGAGCGTATTGTCAACGCAGAACCAAATGACACTACCCGTGTGAGGTACCATAAAAGCCTTGGATTTCATGATAATGTTTATGAGTCATCGCGTTTTATGGGGCTTGAGCAGAGTAATACTTCAGTAATAATCAATGATAAATCTGTTATTAAATTCTTCAGACGGATATATGCAGATAAAAACCCCGATTTTGAAATGAGTCAGTTCCTTTCGGAGCGCAAAGGGTATAAAAACACACCGGCATATCAAGGTAGCATAAGCATCATGGACGCAGATAATGTTAACGTTACCATAGCTTTAATGCAGGAATTAGTTCCCAATCAGGGGGATGCATGGGAATTTATGTTGAAAGAATTACATAAAATCTTTAGTAACCTTGAATATAAGGGAATAAACGTCCATCATTTACCTCGTACTGAATTGTTTGAAAGGTTAAACATACGAGATGTTCCGCCTGAAATTATTGATTGGGCAGGCTTGAATATTTTCCTGAAACTTCAGGTACTTGCACAGAGAACCGCTGAGATGCATATTGCATTAGGTTCGGAGTTTGAAGACACTGCATTCACACCTACTCATTTTAATGGAGATTACGAGGTTTGGCTTAAGAATAGATTGCTCTACCAATTTCAAAATAGATTAAATACTGTTGAAAATAACCTTCATCGTCTGGAAGGTTTATCACTCGACTTGGCAAACGAGTTTTTAGAGCGGAAAAATGAGATTAGAAAACGTTTTGTAACCTTTGATTGGACCAAACTTAAAGGCGAAAGGATTCGTGTTCACGGAGATTATCACCTTGGGCAGGTATTGGTTCAGGATGATGATTTTTATTTGCTTGATTTTGAAGGAGAGCCAGAAAGTACAATAAGAGATAGAAAGGTAAAGCAACCTCCATTAAAGGATATAGCTGGTCTTTTCCGGTCATTTCATTACGCGGTTTATGCCACAATTTTCAACCATATGGAGGAATATGCATATTCACAGGAAGATCTTTTTCTGGCAGGAGAGATACTATATCGTTATTTTATTGGAGTCTTTCTGGAGACCTATGCCACCCTTATACAGGAACACAATATAAATATTGGTTATCGCCAGGAGCGAATATTTCTTTTAGAGTATTGTATGCTTGAAAAGGCAGTTTACGAACTGGGATATGAAATGAATTCAAGACCCAGATGGGCCGTGATACCATTGCAGGGTATTATGAGTATTATTAACGAACCTAACTAACAACACAAATATGGGCAATGTAATTCCCTATAGCTTATTATCGGATTTTGACATCAATCTTTTTAAAGCCGGCAAGCATTATCGACTTTATAATCATTTGGGTTCACACCCCATGAAACACAAAGGAAAGAAGGGGACGTATTTTGCCGTTTGGGCACCTACAGCCAAATCAGTCTCCGTTATAGGTGATTTTAATTACTGGGTAGAAGGAGAGCATCAGCTTAATGTAAGATGGGATGAAAGTGGTATTTGGGAAGGGTTTATTCCGGGTGTAGAGCAAGGTGCTTTGTACAAGTATAAAATACATTCAAATAATAACGATATTAAAACGGAGAAGGCAGATCCTTTTGCGAGATATTGTCAGCATCCACCTAATACAGCCTCGGTTGTATGGGATAATACTTATAAATGGAAGGATAAGAATTGGATGGATACCCGTGAAACCAAAAATAGTTTAGACAAACCGTATTCTGTATATGAAGTTCATCTCGGATCCTGGAAACGTACTAAAGAGAACGAATTTATGTCTTATGTGGATCTGGCAGAAGATCTGGTTAAATACTTAAAGGAAATGAATTTTACACATGTAGAATTCATGCCCATTATGGAATATCCTTATGATCCCTCATGGGGCTACCAGCTTACGGGCTATTTTGCGCCTACATCCAGATTTGGTAAACCGGAAGATTTTAAGCTTCTGGTTGATAAACTTCATCAAAATGATATTGGGGTCATCCTCGATTGGGTTCCTTCACATTTTCCAGAAGATGCTCATGGG
>NZ_JBATGR010000159.1:0-2722 GCF_049665975.1 Eudoraea sp. | reverse complement strand
AGTCTCCGTTATAGGTGATTTTAATTACTGGGTAGAAGGAGAGCATCAGCTTAATGTAAGATGGGATGAAAGTGGTATTTGGGAAGGGTTTATTCCGGGAGTAGAACAAGGTGCTTTGTATAAGTATAAAATACATTCAAATAATAACGATATAAAAACTGAGAAAGCAGACCCTTTTGCAAGATTTTGCCAACATCCACCTAATACAGCCTCGGTTGTATGGGATAATGCCTATAAATGGAAGGATAAGAACTGGATGGATACGCGTGAGACCAAAAATGCTTTAGATAAACCGTATTCTGTATATGAAGTTCATCTTGGATCCTGGAAACGTACTAAAGAGAATGAATTTATGTCTTATGTAGATCTGGCAGAAGATCTGGTCAAATACTTAAAGGAAATGAATTTTACGCATGTAGAATTCATGCCAATTATGGAATATCCGTATGATCCTTCATGGGGCTATCAGCTTACGGGCTATTTTGCACCTACATCCAGATTTGGTAAACCAGAAGATTTTAAATTCCTGGTTGATAAACTTCATCAAAATGATATTGGGGTCATCCTGGATTGGGTACCTTCCCATTTTCCTGAAGATGCCCATGGGTTAGGATTTTTTGACGGTTCCAGCCTGTATGAGAATCCCGACAGAAGAAGAGGATATCATCCGGATTGGAAAAGTTTGATATTTAATTATGGAAGAAACGAAGTTCGTGCATTTCTTATAAGTAATGCTAATTTTTGGTTGGACCAGTATCATGCAGATGGTCTTCGTGTAGACGCAGTTGCTTCAATGCTATACTTAGATTATTCTCGTGAAGAAGGTGAGTGGGAACCAAATATTTACGGTAACAATGAGAATCTTGAAGCAATATCGTTTATCCGTGAACTCAATCAAGAGGTGTACAGTAGTTTTAAAGGGATTCAAACCATTGCCGAGGAATCAACTTCTTTTTCCATGGTCTCAAAGCCAGTAAGCATAGGAGGTTTAGGATTTGGAATGAAGTGGATGATGGGTTGGATGCATGATACCCTGGAATACTTTAAAAAAGAACCTATTTACAGAATGCACCATCAGAATGACCTTACATTTAGTATGACTTATGCCTTTACTGAAAACTTCATGCTGCCTTTTTCCCATGATGAGGTAGTATATGGAAAGCAGTCTTTATTATATAAAATGCCAGGAGATGAATGGCAAAAATTCGCTAATTTAAGATTGCTTTTTGGATATATGTTTACCCATCCCGGAACTAACCTCATATTTATGGGTGCAGAGTTTGGGCAGTCTTCCGAATGGAATTTTCAGCAAAGTCTCGATTGGCATTTGTTACAATATGATTTTCACACAGGTATTCAGGAGTTGGTAAAAGACCTAAACAAACTTTATCGTTCATCACCTGCCCTTTATGAAAAACAATTCAGCTCTGAAGGATTCCAGTGGATTGATTACGGAGATTATGAGAATTCTGTACTTACCTATATCCGTCGGGGTCACGATCCTAAAAACGACCTAATTACAGCCTGTAATTTAACTCCGGTAACCAGAGAAGGATACCGAATAGGAATCCCAAAAAAGGGAACTTTAAAGGAGGTTTTTAATAGTGATGCGAAAAAATATGGGGGAAGTGGAAGTAAAAATACTGGCTTAAAGGTTACCAAAACCCCATGGCATGGTCATAAAACTTCTGTTGAAATTACAATTCCACCGCTTGGGATGGTTGTTTTACAATAAATATGGCCAACTATAACGTTTTAGTTTATAATTGATCGTAATATCGCTTTTCTATTAAAGCTTAAAGTCTTTTTTTTGTGGGTCTCTAAAATCACCCTTTATGATTACCAATACAGAATTAGAATACAAAGGCAATTTATACCCCAATAGTATTGTAGAATTTAAGCGCGATTCAGATAAATTTTATTTTACTTCAGAGAATGGTGTTGTGCTCGAGATTACGGTACTGCGCAATAGCGCTATCCGATTCAGATATGCTACAGAGGAAGTTTTTGAACCAGATTTTTCATATGCAATAAGTCCGGATGCCAGTAGGGGTTACAACAAACTTGAATTCACAGAAACTAAAACGGAATATCTGATTTCAACTTCTAAAATCACCGTTCTGGTTGATAAAAAAACAATGCGGACCCAGATTTCCGATTTAGAAGGGAATATCATAAATGAGGATGAGCTTGGTTTTCACTGGGAGGAAAATTATGAATTTGGGGGTAATTCGGTGAAGATGAGCAAAATCACCCAATCTGCCGAAAGCTTTTATGGAATGGGGGATAAAGCTACACACGCTAATCTTAAAGGTAAAAGGGTAAGAAATTGGGTAACAGATTCATATGCATATGCTAAAGATCAGGATCCTTTATACAAAGCCATTCCCTTTTATGTTGGACTTCACAATAATATTGCCTATGGGATATTTTTTGACAATACCTTCGAAACTCATTTCGATTTTGCTCATGAAAGAAGAAATATAACCAGTTTCTGGGCAGACGGTGGAGAAATGAATTACTACTTTTTTTATGGCCCTGAAATGTCCAAAGTAGTAAAAGCATATACAGATTTAACCGGAACACCAGAAATCCCACCACTATGGGCATTGGGCTTTCATCAATCTAAATGGAGTTATTTTCCGGAGAGCAATGTTAAGAAAATTGCCAGGAAATTCAGATCCCTTAAAATTCCCTGTGATGCTATCTATCTCGATATAGA
>NZ_JBATGR010000158.1:0-1645 GCF_049665975.1 Eudoraea sp. | reverse complement strand
TAGTAATGCTATTCTATCTCTGACTATCCTACGGTCTGTTTCAATTTCCGTCTCTCCGGGACCTCGCATTCCAATACCCCCTCTTTGCCTTTCAAGATGAGTCCATAAGCCGGTTAGCCGAGGCAATAAATACTCATATTGTGCAAGCTCTACCTGTGTACGGGCATAGCTCGTTTTGGCTCTTTGAGCAAATATATCCAGTATTAAACCAGTTCTGTCCAGTATTTTGCACCGCAGTATCTTCTCAATATTGCGCTGCTGACCAGCCGAAAGTTCATCGTCAAAAATGACAGAACCTATTTCGTTTTCATCTACATAGGCCTCTATTTCCTGAATTTTACCACTCCCAATATATGTTTTTGGATTGGGTAAATCCATTCGCTGCACAAAACGTTTTAATACTTCGCCGCCAGCCGTATAAGTTAGAAACTCGAGTTCATCAAGATATTCCTGTACTTTCTTTTCATTCTGCTGTTTGTTAATAACACCCACCAGAATTGCCTTTTCATATTCTATATTCTGTTTCTCTAACATCTGATAAATTATAGTGCAAATCTAAGTAATTGGAACCAAGTGATTTTCGTAATTTTGGAAACCAAATAAAAAATTCATGAATTTTTCATTTCTGAAAAGAAATAAACCCAAAAACGTTCATACCATTGTCTTTTATAACCTGGAGAATCTTTTTGATATAGGAGATGATCAAAATACACTTGACATAGATTTTACCCCAAAAGGAAAGAAAAAATGGACCAAAAGGAGGTATAAAAAAAAGTTGCTCAAACTTGCAAATACCATTTGCAGAATAGGGGTTAAATCCACTAACAAGCCACCTGTGCTGGTAGGTATCGCAGAAGTGGAGAATGAAGGGGTTATTAAGGACCTGATTTCTACAGGGGCTTTAAAAAATGAGGATTACGACTACGTTCATTACGATTCTCCTGATGAAAGGGGAATTGATACGGCTCTGTTATATCTCAAATCGAATTTTAGTGTCTTACATTCGACACCTATCCCTTTACTGATTTTCAATCCTGAAGGCGAAAGAGACACAACCCGGGACATACTTTATATTCACGGTGTTTTAAACGGGGAGGAAATTCATGTTTTTGTAAATCACTGGCCATCACGAAGAAATGGAGATATAGAAACAGATTACAAAAGAATTAAAGCTGCCGAGACCATTAGGGACTATATGACGGAAATTGAAAAAAATTATTCAAATCCCAATTATATTATCATGGGAGATTTTAATGATGGTCCGGACGCAATAAGTATCCGCACTTTGGTTGATGCGAAAGAGTTGTATAATCCTATGGAAAAACTATTGACCCCGGAAAGAGGTAGCGCAAACTACAGAAGAAGCTGGTCACTTTTTGATCAGATACTGGTCTCTCATAGTTTTTTTAATTACGAAAAAGGCACGCATAGTTTTACGCATGCCAATATTTTTGACGACCATCAGCTCAAAGAATGGGATGGCAAATATGCTGGAAACCCATTTAGAACGTATGTAGGGCAAAAGTATAAAGGGGGATACAGTGACCACTTTCCTGTATATATTCAATTAAAATACAATTAAAACAGATTGGGGATATTCAAAAGAACATTCTAAATATGAATTATTTGGGCTTCACGCAATAAC